>CAZLBE010000039.1:0-9070 GCA_964557635.1 uncultured Desulfobacterales bacterium | reverse complement strand
ATAAACGACTATTTTCTTTTCCACATTTATAATATGGCCGTTATATTTATTTTTCATTTTGGATGATGTGTTCCCATAAAAAAACAGGGGATACTGACTTCAACTTACGTCAGGTATCCCCTGTATGATTGTTTAAAAAAAAATTTTAAAATGCGCTTTCACCAAATTTCAAATTCGGGTTGAAATTACACATACAAATATTTAATGTGTTACGGGATTTAAATCTTTGCCATCTTTAATTACCCTCTAACCTCTTCCTTTACCGTTGTGGCAAGCTTGTACAGAATTGTAAGCACAAAAAAGCCCGTTGCAACAACACCCAGGCTGATCAGCAGTTCTTCCCCTGTTGGCGTATATTCGGTAAAATGATCTAAGGGTGAAGGTACGAACCCACCTGAAATCATGGCAAGACTTTTGTCGATCCATGTTCCTATAAGCACAATAATACAGGTAAAGGGCAATAGAGCCTCATTGTTTCTCAATGCCGGAATAATAAGAAGAAAGACTCCGAGGAACATGCATATAACGGAAGTCCACATCCATGGAACCATGGCACTATGCCCGTTAATGCCAAATAATAAATAATTTAAATGAACTTTATCACCGGGGATATTGCTGTAGTAAGCTTTAAATACTTCACATAAAAAGAAAAAAACATCAATTGTGAGAGCATAACATATTATTTTTGTCAGGGTCTGCATTGCTTCCCAGCCGGGATCAAATTTTGTTGTCTTTCTGATGATATAGCAAAGCAGTATCAGAAACGCAGGCCCTGATGCAAAAGCTCCTGCTAAAAATTTGGGAGCAAGTATTGCCCCAAGCCAGTATTCTCTGCCTGGAAGACCGCAGTACAGATATGCCGTTACAGTGTGAATACCAATGGCAAACGGAATGGAAAGATAAATCAGAGGAGTAACCCATTTTGGCGGGGGAACCTGATTTCTCTCGGCTTCAAGTACATTCCAGCCGATTATAATATTTAAGAAAAGGTATCCGTTGAGCACGCACATATCCCAGAACAGCATTGAATGCGGTGTGGGATGAATCAGCACATTTAGCATTCGTATTGGCTGGCCTAAATCCACGACAATAAAGAGCAGGCACATTACAAGCGCTGCAACGGCTAAAAATTCTCCAAGAATTGTTATTCTGTGGAATTTTTCATAATCGTGGAGGTAATAGGGTATGGCAACCATTACACCACCTGCTGCAATACCGACAAGAAATGTAAAATTTGCTATATAAAATCCCCATGATACATCACGGCTCATACCGGTGATGGTAAGACCGTGGGTAAACTGGTCAATATAGGTGCCAAATCCCACTGCCATTGCAGCGAGCAGAACAATCACCCATATCCAGTATTTCTTACTTCCCTTAAGAGCTATTTCAAGCATAGTCGCCTCTCCTACATGATATAGTAAACAGAAGGATCAGTACCAAGTTCCTGTTTACGTTTGATTGTAAAATTTGAATTTATGAGCTTTCTGAGCTCAGAATCCGGATTTTCAAGATCTCCCACTGTGATAACACCTTCTGACACCTCTACACATGCGGGCAGTTCTCCCTTTGCAAGGCGCTCTGCACAGAAGTCACATTTTTCAACAACACCTCTTGTACGAGTGGGATAATCCGGATTATATTTTTCAATAAAAGGTCTTGGATCCCTGAAATTAAAGCTTCTTGAACCAAAAGGGCATGCAGCCATACAGAACCTGCATCCGATACAACGATGATAATCCATCATGACAATCCCGTCTTCCCTTTGAAATGTCGCCTGGGTAGGGCATGCCCTTACACAGGGTGGGTTTTTGCAATGATTACAGGTTACAAGAAAGGGAAGCTTTTTAAATTTTTCAGCTAAAAATTCATTTTCCTTATCGGGAAAGGCGTTCTCAAACTCTTCTTCCCATATCCATTTAATTTCCTGATTATATTTTACAGGTTTTAAATCAGGATATTTCTTTTTATCTGGCTCATGATGAAAATCAGGAATATTGTGGGCATAACGACATGCTTTGACAATTTTGTCGGCGATTTCATCAGTTAATTTTCTGGTATCGATCACCATGCCCCACCGTTTAGCAGTGAGTGCTTCCTTTCTTTTCATTTCGACCGCATGGGGTGCGGTGTGGGACTCAGCTGCTGCAACAGCTTTTATTGCCGGAGCTGCTCCAATGCTCAATGCAGTTACTCCTGCTGCTTTGAGAAAATTCCTTCTACTGTTCTTCATTGGTTTATCTCCTTCGGGTCTGTGTGGCATTCCCAGCAATAGGGCTCCACATTGGCATAGTTATGACATTTATCACAAAATTTTGCTTTATCTTCATGGCATCCAAGGCAGGACTGCTTTCCTGTCGAAAGACTCATTGTAAAAACTTTTCCGTCGGCGGTTTTGTAAAGCCTGTCAGAATTTCTTACAACGGAATTTCTCCATTTATTTAAAAGCTGCATATGATCTGCTCTCATGTCATTCTTGTCAAGAATGCACCTTCCGGCTGCCTTGGCCCTTGCCGATATCACAGGCTTTGGCGCAGCCTCTGTGCCTCCAAGATTTATCCAGAAAGGCAGAAGGACTGCAAGTACGAAAATTACAAGGCCTGTAATTATTGCTTTTTTATTCATCGTCTTCCTCCTCAACACCGGGCAGAGGTTCACCTCTTAAATCCTCGGTTCTTTTCTTTTCACCAGGCAGAATTAAGGCGTTACCAACAAGTTCATGAAGACCTGCTACACCAACCCCGGGAACCCAGTAATCCATTGCTGTAGGCAGGGCAGCCCTGTCAATGGCGCAGATTGCACCAAGCATATTCACGCCGAATTTTTCATGAACATATTTTACTGCAGTTGACCTTGGAAGTGCTCCTGCCATTCTCAGTTCAATATTTTCACCGGCATTTAAGCCTGCGCCACTTCCGCAGCAAAATGTATATTCGCGGATTGTGTTTGGAGGCATTTCATAAAAATTATTACAGACGTTGTTAATTATGTATCTTGGTTCTTCAAGCATTCCCATGGCCCTTGCAGGATTGCATGAATCATGGAATGTAAGGACTACGTTATCATTACGGCTCTTGTCTAACTCAAGCTTTCCATGTTTGATGAGATCGGCTGTAAATTCAACAATATGAACCATTTTTGTGGATTTTGCATTTTCAAATTTTGTTCCTGTGATGGGGTTAACAGGCTCTTCAAGAAAATCAGCAGGTCCGTTCATTGTATCCATGTATTGGTGAACAACACGCCACATATGACCGCACTCGCCGCCGAGAATCCATTTTACGCCAAGCCTTTTTGCTTCAAGGTACATTTTTGCGTTGAGCCTTTTTGCAGCCTCAAAGGATGTAAAGGAACCAAAATTTCCGCCTTCCGAAGCATAGGTGCTCCAGGTAACGTCAAGACCATACTTTTCTTTCAGATATTTAAAAAGAATAAGATACCCCTGGCATGTATATGTACCAGGATCAGCAAAATAATCCCCCGAAGGCGTGATGAAAAGAATATCAGCTCCTTTTTTATTGAACTGAGGAGCACAGTTGACTCCTGTTATCTCTTCAATATCCTCGGTAAAGAACTCCATCATGCCTATTAAGGCATGGGGCTGGATACCAAGATGGTTTCCGGTTTTGTAACAATTTGCAACAGGCGTTTGAATCCAATCTATGTTTAACCCAAGGAGATTTAAAAGTTCCCTGCCCATTATGGTGATTTCTGCAGTATCTATCCCGTAGGGACAGAAAACCGAACACCGCCTGCATTCAGTGCACTGAAAGAAATAGTACCACCATTCCTTAAGTACACCCAAGGTTAACGGTCTGCTTCCATACAGTTTTCTACCACCTGGAATATGTCCAAGTATTTTTCCTACGGTTGTAAAATCGTTTCTATAGACAGATCTTAAAAGTTCGGCCCTCAGGACAGGCATGTTTTTTGGATCACCTGTGCCAAGAAAGTAATGGCATTTATCAGCACATGCTCCGCATCTTACACAAATATCCATGAACACCTTGAACGTTCTGAATTTTTCAAGACGTTCCTTCATGCCATTGTGAATTATTTCCTGCCAGTTTTTAGGAAGCTTCCAGTCATCTTCAAGGGGATCCCATTTCCTGACATTTGGCATGCTCATGGTTTCAAGACTTGCAGGATTTGCTGAGTAGCAGTACATTCCCGGCCTTATCTGGACAGCAGTGTGCATCCAGTCCCCCCTTTCAGGGGTGTGATCTATCTTGTCCAGTAATTCATCAGGTTTAAGTTCGTCAGCCATTTATTACTCCTTCTTATCTACTGGAAGCCCAGCTTCTATCATTTTTTCTCTGAAATCATCTTCGTATTCTTCATAGGTATGAACTTTTACGGGATAATTCCAAGGGTTGATATGCCTTACAGCACGGTTGTTGTTTGCCATATTTCTCGTGGGACTTAAGAAAATTCCACCCATGTGCATGAGTTTGCTGTTGGGAATATAGGCAAAAAGGATACTGACCATGAATACATGGGCATAAAACAGACCTCCGACTCCCTCGGGGATTACAGGATGAAAAGTAACAAGACCCATGGCCAGCTCCTTGACACCTATAATATCAACTCTTGTAAAATATCTCATGCATATACCAGATCCTGCTATTCCCAGGATAAGGAAAAGCGGAAAATAATCAGCAGCCTGGGAAATATAGCTTACCTTTGCATCAAAAATTCTCCTCAGCAGGAGAAAAAGAACTGCAAGAAGAAGTACAACACCTGAAATACGCAGTTCAGGAAGGCCAAGCTGAATGATGCCATCTATTCTTGAGAGAAATTTTACACAGACAGGAACAGGAGATGTGAAAAACCTGAGATGCCTTAAAATTACCACAAGAAATGAGTAGTGGAAAGCCAGTGCCCCCACCCACAGAAAGATTTCCCATGAATAGGAAAGTCTGTTTTTTTCATTTCTGTAGAATGCTGCTCTTGTGTTTCTGAACAAGGATCTGAAAAGAAAAATTTCAGTGAGCATTCTTACAAAAACACCGCCTGATGTGTCAGGATCATCGATCCAGTTCTGCTTGATCCAGGGCAGAGATTTTGCCTGGCCGCATGTCGTCGGGATCCTGAAAGGAACTGCAGATGACGCCCATCCCATAACCCGATACACAAAACCGACAAGAAAGGCAAGAAGAGCGGCATAGGGCACCACAATTCCAAAAAGCCATTGAAGCCCTGCTCCCTCTACCCCTGTGTACGCCACGAGAAAAAGCAGAAAAACACCTGCCAAGGGTAAAAAATACTTTTGATTCATATTCCAACCACCTCACTATTTCGGCTCTGCAGAAATTTTCGCAGATCAGACAAATCCGAGAAGTTCTGCAAGACGCCTGTTTAAGATTTGCTTGAGCCTAAGAGCTCTTCCTCTGTAAGCTCGGGTATTAGACCTGCCCTTTCAAATGCCCTGTGAATCCTGCGTTTGGATTCTGTGGCCTTTAAAAGGAATATTTCCTCTCTGCACTTCATAAATCTATCAAAAGCTGCAAGAGCTATTTTATCTATTTTTTTGTCAAAGGATTCACTGATTTTCCTGTCAGCAGACTCATTAAAAAAAGAGGAACCAAGTACATCCCTTACAATGCCTTTCAGGGAAAATACAAAACCGATTGCATTGGAAGGCTTGAAACTCTGAACAGCTCTTATTCTGATTACAGAATCAAGCTCAGATTCCACTTTTTCAACATCGGTTTCTCCGGGCAGCATATCAACGACAGCTTCTGCACACTGCATTGTTGCCACACCAACGGGGTTGTCAAATCTGTTTTTTGATTTAACAAGTATTCTTGCCGTTTCTTTAGGGTAGGTGTTGATAATAGCTTCAAACCATTTATCAGCAATTTTTTTTCTGTTGTCTTTTAATTTTTCGTTAAAATTTTCCAATTAATTCCCTTCGTTTTTTATGAAATGGAACTTAAAATGTTACGTTCTTTTGGCTTCGCACTTTCAGCCCTCAATTTGCTGCAAGGTGACTGGTGCAAATCCATATCCGCCCCATGGCGGTTTTTTAAAAATCATTTCAATTCGATTATCAAGCTTTTTAATTAAAATTTTTTGCAAAAAGGATGTCAGGCTTTTCTTATTCGTTGTTATCAAACAGTAAAGATATGTTAACCTCAAAAGTTAAGATAATGACAATCAGGGAAAGCCGCCCCCCTTAAATCTTTAATGTCGATAAAAACTTAATCATCGAGTTTAATGATCTTGTAATCATTAAGCGTTAATTAACTGACCGATATAACCATAGTCTTGTTTTATGTCAAGGATAAAAGAATTTCATCATTCATGGAAAAGAATTTTTTTATCACCTTAAAAAGCATGAAAGGGTCTTTATTACCTGTTAATTCCCTGATGGAATGCATGGCCAGAGTCGGTGCCTCCACGTCCACAGCTCTTATTCCCGTTTTGGATGATATTGCAGGTCCTATTGTGCTCCCGCATGGTATAGCGTTTCTCATTACACCGGGAATTGAGTCCTTTTATATTCTTGTCGATGATCTCACCAACTCTCTGATTATCCGTCATCATAGACTTCCTACACGTGTTTTTAAAAACGGCAGAATGGTTGTGGAAATTTCTTCTGGCAATTATCAGGTCTGGATAAATCCTGCACGGACCAGTATCCAGGACGTGCGGTTTCCCGCAGTCTGTTCTCTTGCATCCGAATACCTATATTATTTTTTTCCAGTTCCCTTAACTCTGATAAAATATATTTACTCAAGAGAATATATTTCTGGTAATAATCAACAATATTGAATAATATTCTTTACATTTACATATATAAAGAATATATATGACGTAGTTGAGCGTTAATGGAGTATATAGATAATTATTTTTGCCCCATGGTATCTTATAACCGCCATGGGGTGGACCTGTATCAAAATGCAGCAACTTCTCAACAAATGATGGGCCAAAGGCGCAAAGCAAATAGATTTACATTCTATTTCATATAAAAAAAATAGTAACTGATAAGAAAGGAAAAAAAATTAAAAAGGCGTGATTTAATGGACGAAACGGATTTCAAAATTTTAAAAATTCTTCAAAAAAAAGCACGGATTCCCAATGTTGAAGTTGCGCGAAAAATTGGAATGGCTCCTTCGGCAATTCTTGAAAGGATAAAAAAACTTGAGGCAAAGGGTATTATTGATGGATATGAGGTACGTCTTAATCCCGGGCGTTTCCACAGAGCAATGATTGCCTTTGTTTATATTACGGTGGATAATCCGTCCTGCATAACTCTTACCGGTGAAAAAATTGCACAACTTGATGAAATTCAGGAGGTGCATTATCTTTCAGGAATGGATTGTCTCATGGTAAAGTTAAGAACATCGGACAGCAGTAACCTTGAAGAAATTTTAAGCACAAAAATAGCCTCCATTAAGGCTGTTAAATCCACTAAAACATGTATTGTTCTTTCTTCATTTAAAGAGACTTCAAGAATACCTCTTTCCATGAACTATTAATGCCATAAACTATTAAAGGGTGTTGAAAACGATAGCAGGAGCTGAGCCATAAATTCAATAATTTCTGCAAACATCCCATGAAGAGTGAGGGATGTTCACAAAGAAAAAACAAGAGTAAGGAACCAACGCTGCAGTGCTGTAACCATAAAAAAACTGAGCTGCCCTATGTGGCTGTCAAAACAAAATTAATGCAAGGAGATTTAAAATGCCAATGTCCCATGATTTTAAGGCAAGACTTGAGCCTGTTATTCATAAAATAAGTGATCATTTTGGAACACCATTTCACATTTACGATGAAAAAGGAATAATTGAAACGGGAAATCATCTGAAAAAGGCATTTGCCGATGCTGAAGGATTTAAGGAATTTTTTGCGGTCAAGGCACTTCCCAATCCTTCCATAATGAAAATTATAAAGAAAATGGGATTTGGATTTGACTGCAGTTCATCCACTGAGCTTCTCCTTGCAAGGGATATTGATTCAATTGGCGAGGATTTAATGTTTACATCCAATAACACCAGTATAGACCAGTTTAAATTAGCCGCTGAAAAAGGGGGATGTATACTCAATCTTGATGATATTTCCCTGATACCCAAGGTCCCCGAAATGCCTGAATTGATCTGTTTCAGGTACAATCCCGGCCCCAGCCGCACTGGAAACGAAATAATAGGCAATCCCGTTGAATCAAAATACGGGGTAAGTGACAGTCAGCTTGAAGATGCCTATAAAGCGGCCATAAAAAGAGGTGCAAAGCGGTTCGGCATGCACACAATGCTTGCATCAAATGAACTGGACCATAGATATATGAAAGACACTGCAGCAATGCTCCTTGACAAGGTAAGCGAGATTTCAGACTCACTTAAAATTAAATTTGAGTTCATCAATATAGGCGGAGGCTTTGGCATTCCATATAGACCGGAAGACAAGCCAATGGATATTGACCGGCTTGGCAGAGAGATCGCATTTCTCATGGCTGAATTTAAAAGGAAAGAAGGATGGGTGCCAAAGCTTTTCATGGAAAGCGGAAGATATATGACAGGCCCCCATGGTGTGCTTGTGACAAAGGTGATAAATCATAAAAACATATACAGAAAATACATAGGAGTTGATGCATCCATGTCCGCTTTGATGCGTCCCGGAATGTATAATGCGTACCACCATATTCATGTTGTCGGAAAGAATGATTTTTCAGAACAGGAAATAGTTGATGTTGTCGGGTCTTTATGTGAAAATATTGATAAATTTGCCATTCAGAGGACGCTTCCAAAAACTGAAGAAGGAGATATCATGATCATACATGATACAGGTGCGCATGGGCATTCAATGGGGTTTAATTACAATGGCATCTTAAGACCCAAGGAACTTCTGCTGAAAAGTAATGGAGAAATTGAACTCATTAGAAGAGAGGAAACTGTTGATGATTATTTTGCAACATTGAAATTTGAAAAAAACAGTTTGAAAATTTAAAAAATAAGGAACTTATGAAATGGTGTGTAATTTTGATGAAATAATTGACAGGCAAGGCACATACTCTGAAAAATGGGAAATTTATAAAGGAAGAGATATTATACCCATGTGGGTTGCTGAC
>CAZLBE010000038.1:0-9074 GCA_964557635.1 uncultured Desulfobacterales bacterium | reverse complement strand
GTCAGGAGTAATGTTTATCAGGATGGTAAACCGTTCACAATGGTTCAATAGGGATCATGCCCCTCTTTTTTGAGAAGTGCCCGATACCAGTGTGAAAATTCATACATGCCCCGGATTTTCTCATCATCATTTATTATGCCAAGGCACATTTCCAAAGCGCCCCTTGCAAAGTCACTTGAATATTCATCCTTTTTTGTCTGCTGGAGGAATTGACTGATAAGCATTTTGCTTGTACGCTTTGTTTTATCTGTCCTGATATCAATGGGATCCTTGGGGTTTTGAATGGGATCCCATTTTTCATAACCTATTTTCATCACATATTTCTGACCCCGTTTTCCCATGGAATCAAAAATGGCTTTTTTTTTATCTTCTATTTGCTGTGGCGTAAATTTTTCCTGCATGATTATTTTCCAACTCCAAGGTATCCCTCATTAAAATCAGTAATTAACGCCATTGAAACCGGGATAAGCATCTCACACATTTTTATATTTTTGGATTTGATTGAATCGGTTAATTCAGCTGAAAGAAGCTGGAGCTCCGTATAAATTTTATCCATATTTAAAGTAGGATATTTTTTGCCCTCTTCAAAATTTGTTCTGCCGCAGATATGGCTCATGCCGGCACTTGAAGTGGGTATTCCGTAAATCCTGCATGTTATGGGTCTTGATTCATACATCATGCAGAGATTATCAGGTCCGAGCAGAGGGCATCTTACTCTTTCCCGTCCCATTTTTACGAGGATGTCAACCTCGTTTTTATTTTTTTCAAATTCCCTGTATGCATCTCTTTTTAATTTGACAATGGCACGGTCTGTCTTTATAGCATTCTCAATTATTTTCTCTTTCTCTTCACCTGAAAATTTTTCATTGAACTTGTGATTGAGATATATGGCTTCAATAATGGTAAGATCAAAAAGTGCATAGCAGCAGTCTGAACATTTTTCCCTGCAGAACACCTCTTTTGGGAATTCTTTTTTTACACGCTGAAAAATTTTGTCAATCATAGAGACAACTGCCTCGTATTTTACAAAACTTTCTTTAAAATCAATGGCCATAATTTTATTCCTTTATTTTTTTTGGTCGTTTTATGCTATTTCCCTATACAGAAATTTTTAAAAATATTGTCAAGAATGTCAATTTTTACAGTATTACCTGTAATTTCACCAAGATAATCAGCAGCATTTTTTAAATCGATTGAAATAAGTATTTCATCTAAACTGTTTAAAAAGCCCTGTTCAGCTGATTCAAGGCTTTCAACAGCATGGGTCAAAGCAATTTTATGCCTTAAATTAGGCACCACGGAAGATGTTATTTCAAAATTTTTAACGGCAAGCTCCATAATGGTCTTTTTTAAAACATCAATGCCCCGATTGTAAAGAGCCGATATTTTAACGACCGGTGTTCTGTTAAATTTACCGGGTAATTTAAAGGTTGAATCATCATCTGCAAGGTCAATCTTGTTGATTACGAAAATACATTTTTTCCCGTCGGGGATTGCTGCTTCAACCTCTTTTGAGTCAATTTCAGAGCCTGCCTCCTTCATAAAAAGGATTATATCCGACTCTTTAATTTTCTTTTCAGCTTTTTTTATTCCAATTTTTTCCACGGGGTCTTCGGTCTCATGCATCCCTGCAGTATCTGAAATCAAAAAAGATATCCCGTTGATATTTAAGGGCTCCTCAATGAAATCCCGTGTAGTGCCGGGAACAGAGGTGACTATGGATCTTTCCTTGTCAACAAGACGGTTCATGAGACTTGATTTACCAACATTTGGGGCACCGCAGATCACAATATTTATCCCATCTTTTAGAAAATGAGCATCTTCGTATAATTTTACAGCACTGCGGCATGTCTCAAGTACATCTTGTATTGTATCAAGCCCCATGGATTGCGGAATGGACTCATCTTGTGCTGCAGGTTCTCCGGGAAAATCAATGGAAACTTCAATAAGGGATAAAAGATCTATAAGTTTCTGCCTTGATTCTTCAATGGATGATTTAAAAATCCCAAGATTCTGGGCAGCAGCAGATCTCAGAGCTGTAAGGGATTTTGCATTGATGATATCTGCAACAGCCTCTGCCTGGGTTAAATCAATACGTCCGTTTAAAAAGGCGCGCTTTGTGAATTCTCCGGGTTCTGCAAGCCTTGCACCTGCCTTAATTACCCCCTCTAAAATGTTTGCCAGTACAATATTTCCGGAATGAGCCTGAATTTCAACTACATCTTCACTGGTATATGAACGCGGGGCAAGCATTGGAACAAGCAGAACTTCATCTATCACAAAATGTTTTTCTGCATCAAAAATATATCCATGAACAATTCTGTGGGATTCAAGCAGGGAGCAGTCTTGCGGTCCTTTTTTGTTTGTTCCGAAAATTTTTGATACAATTTTTAAAGACCTTAAACCCGATATCTTTACAATGCCAATGCCACCTTTTCCAGGCGGCGTTGCAATTGCAGCTATTGTATCTTCAGTCATCTGTATCGTCTGTCATCTGCATTTTCAGTCATCTGTATCTTCGTTCATCTTGGTTTCTTATTTTTTACTTGCCTGATTATTTCGTCTGTATGAAGATTTTTTCGGGAAGATAACAAGTCTTCTGTAGTATCCGTCACCCATACTCTGGGTTCTCACCCTGGAATCATCCTTTAAGGCAAGATGAACTATCCTTCTGTCCTGGGCTGTCATCTGGTTAATGGTTGCAGGTCGTCCGGTTTTCATTGCCTTGTTTGCCATTTTAAAGGCAAGGGATTTCAGGTTTGCCTTTCGTGTTTCCATATAACCTTCTATGTCAACCTTGAGTCTTACCCGTGATTCACTTTTTCTGTTGATTATTTTATCCGTTAAAAACTGCATTGCTTCAAGGGTCTGCCCTCTTCTGCCGATCAAAACACCTGAATTGCCTCCCTCAATTTTAAGTAAAAGCTTATCCTGTTTCGTTTCTGTAGTGACCACTGCATCGGTTGTAATAAAATCAACCATTTTCTGGAGTGTGTTTTTCCCAAGTACAATGGATTCCTCTGAAACATTAGCAACAGCTTCATCCTTGTATAGGGGAGGAAATCCCTCGTCCCAGGTGTTATTCAGCTGGACTTTTTTATTGGAATAATCTGTGTTTCCATTGTTCAACTTACCTGATTCAATGGCAGCAGGCTCAACTTTGGCATTTATTTTTTTATCAGCAATTTGATTGTCACAAGCCTTATCATTCTTTATTGAAGCTAAATTGTCTGATACTTTATCTGGGTTATTTTCTGCAGCAGACCCGTTATTTTTTTTCTCGCCAAAAGCTTCATCAACAATGGACATCACCCCATTGGAATCATTGAAGTCACCATCTTTTTTGTTCTTTCCATAAGTGCCCTGTTTTTTTGAGGATATTTCCACACGTATCCTGGCCTTTTTAACGCCCACAATGCCAAAAATTCCGGAAGAACCGGAGGATATAACATCGTACTTAAGATTTTTTTTAGCAAGATTCAATGCAGAACATGCATTCTCAATGGCCTGTTCTATATTTTTTCCTTCAAATTCCTGATTTTGTTTCATGATACCTCCGCGATTTTACGCAAATTTCTTTTGAATGTAATACTGCTGGCCTATTGAAAGTACATTGTTGACAAGCCAGTACAGGACAAGTCCGGCAGGAAAATTAACAAAAATAACAGTCATGAACAACGGCATGAGCATCATCATTTTTGCCTGGGTAGGATCTCCGGTTGTGGGGGACATTTTCTGCTGTAAAAACATGGTCGCTCCCATAATAATGGTAAGTACGGGGATACCGGTGGGCTGCTGAACAAATGGAATTGTAAAGGCAAAATGGAAAAGCCTGTCCGGTGCGGAAAGATCGGTAATCCAGCCGAAAAAAGGAGCATGCCGAAGTTCTATTGCCTGGTAAAGCATTCTGTAAAGGGCAAAGAAAATTGGCATCTGAACAACCATTGGAAGACATCCGCTCATGGGATTAACCTTGTACGTCTTATAAAGAGCCATAACTTCCTGGTTCATTTTTTGTTTATCGTCTTTATATTTTGCCCTCAATTCCGTCATAAGAGGCTGAACCCTTTTCATGTCGTTCATGGACTTGTAGCTTTTAGTTCCAAGGGGCCAAAAAATTATTTTGATCAGTATTGTCAGAAGAATAATGGCAATACCATAATTGGGGATAAAATCATAAATCATATTCATGCCGATGAGGCATGGCTTTGCAAGAATATCAAACCATCCGAAATTAATACACTGCTTCAGGGTATTTTTGTACTGACTGAGTACCTTGAGACTTTTGGGCCCCATATAACAGTTAAATGCGTATTTAACCTGTTTCCCCGGGGCAAGTCTTTCCATGGGCAGAATAAAATCGGTGGTAACTGTGGAGCCTGACACAAAAAGTTTTATTCTTGCGTCAACGGGTTTTTCCGGAAGCAGACAGGATATGAAATATCTGCTTGTAAAGCCTGCCCAGTCAATTATTCCGGAATAGCTGTCTTTTTCCTTAATTTTCTTGATTTTAATCTCTTTAAGTTTACCCTTTACAAGGGCAACAGGACCGTGGAATGAATATCTTGAACTTGATTTATCAATATGACCTGGAATGGATATGACAAGCTCATCCTTAAGCGGTATTTGGGATCCGTTTTTAATAAAGATATTAAATCCTATGAGATAAGTTGATGCGGAAAAAGTGTAAGCCTTTTCAACCACAAAACCATCAGGCGATTTCCATGAAAAAACAATGGTTTTTTTACCTTTTGCAAGGTTTAAATGATCTGAATCTGTTTTTGCTGTAAAAACAGCATTAGCAATCCCTGGAATACTTTTTTCTTTTAAATCCAAACCGAAGATACCTGATTTGATCTCAGGAGAGACAAGCTGCTTTAAAGGAGAATCTTTTTTCATGGTCTCCCTGTACTTTTTTAAAGTCAGACTTGTTACAGCAGCCCTGTTTTCAGATATAATAATATTATAGAACGGAGTAGATACAGAAATTTTCCGGGCATTTGTATTTTGTGCCGCAGGAGAATTATTTAAATTTTTTGCTGCACCACCTGCTTTCTCCCCGCTTTCCCCGGATCTGAGATCAGGCTTGTAATTGGATCTGTAATCTGATGTAGTGCCCGTTACTGCATTTTTCACTGCTGATTCGGTATTTTCTACCTGTGATTTATTTTCCGGTCTGCTGCCCGTTTTTGCGGTATTTTTTTCACCGGCAGTCTGCTCGGTTTTGCTGTTCTGTTTAACGGGAGTTTTGTTTGGAAAAAACCACTCCCATCCAACCATGACAACTATTGAAAGAATAATGGCTATAAACAGCCGTTTTTGATCATCCATCTTATCTCCTGCTTGTTTCCTGCAATGTTCAACCTATTCAGTCATCAGTTGGCAGTTATCAGTTATCAGTAAAAGCATATCGATACTAATTTATCTTCCTTAGAATCAGGTAATTATCTGAAAGCCTATAGATCATAATTTGTCAGGGCAGATCATGGAAAAAAATAAAAAATTTAAAAAAGAAGAGCAAGAGCATAACAGATGGTTGTTCTTAAGGGACGGGATCAAAACCACCAGGATGAAACGGATGACATTTTAATATTCTTTTTAACGCAAGAAACGAGCCCTTAAAACCGCCGTATTTTTTAACGGCCTCCAGGGCGTATTGAGAGCAGCTTGGATAAAAACGGCAATTCTGCCCTGTAAACGGAGATATAAAGTATTGATAACCTTTTATAAATATTATTAATACCTGTTTCATTCCTGTTTATTCATTTATTCAATTTTGCAAAAAGTTCATCAAGTGCTTTTACAAGCTCATGGTTCGACAAAAAATTTGCATATTTTCTTGCTATTATATTAATATCCCGGTTTCCTGGTAATGTTGATTTTCTGTTTCTATAATACTCTCTGATAAGCCGTTTTATCCTGTTACGCTCTACTGCTTTCCCCACTCTTTTTGATACAGTAATTCCAATACGGTTATTTCCGGTTGTTCCGTCCAATACGGCTGCGATGAAAAACCTTGTCTGTATCTTTTTTCCGGATCTGGATAGTCTCAGAAAATCAGCTCTTTTTAAGAGCCTTTCTGTCTTGGGGAACGAATTGCTGCCCAATAATAAAATCCTTTTTTAAGCAGTAAGTTTTTTTCTTCCCTTTGCCCTTCTGCTGTTAACGATACGCCTGCCTGCAGCGGTTGACATTCTTTTTAAAAAACCATGTTTCCTGGCGCGTTTAATTCTGCTTGGCTGAAATGTTCTTTTCATAGATAAAATCCTTAAAACAAGTTTAAAACAAAAAAATAGAAAGCCATGTGTTAATGATATGTATTTTATAATCATCTCCATGCTTTCTGCCAAAATATAAAAATATTCTACCAAAACAAGCGACAAATTCTAATTCATTATTTAGAATGTGTCAAGATTTGTTTTACATTAACACTTCACTTTAAAGGTTAAGCTTGCAAGTGAAACATCCACTGTGATAATAGCATATATAAATTGAATGATCATTTAAATTTTAGTGATGCAAGGAGGCCTTAATGCCCGGGTTTGAATTATTTGGTGATGAAGAAAAAAAAGAAGTGATGGATGTCCTTGATACAGGTGTCCTGTTCAGATACGGATTTGAGCATGCACGCAAAGGAAAATGGAAGGCAAGATCCTTTGAGGAAAAATTGTGCAGGTTCACGAAAGCAAAATTTGCCCATTTATGCTCCAGCGGCAGTGCAGCTTTATCAATTGCGCTTGCAGCATGTGGCATTGGAGCAGGTGACGAGGTTATAATTCCTCCTTTCACTTTTGTTGCAACCTTTGAGGCTGTGCTTAATGCCGGAGCCATTCCTGTTTTCGGTGAAATTGATGAAACGCTCTGCTTAAACCCTGACAGGCTTGATTCTGTTGTCACTGAGAAGACAAAAGCTGTTATTCCTGTGCACATGTGCGGCAGTATGGCACGCATTGACAAAATACAAAAATTTTGCACTGAAAAAGAACTTATCCTGATTGAAGATACCTGCCAGGCAATTGGTGGTTCTTTTATGGGAAAGCACCTCGGAAGATTCGGCAAAATGGGCTGCTTGTCCTTTGATGCTGTTAAAACAATTACCTGTGGCGAGGGAGGCGGTATCATAACAGACGACCATGCTTTATACCTGAGGGCTTCCCAATATGCAGACCATGGGCATGATTATTCCGGAGGACCTGACAGGGGTGCTGACAACCACCCCATTATGGGGGCTAATTACAGGATCAGTGAACTTAACGCTGCAGTGGGTGTAGCCCAGCTTGGAAAATTAAATGAAATAATTAAAATTCAGCAGAATAACAAACAGATCATAAAGGATGCCCTATCTGGTATTTCAGATATAAGATTCAGGCAGATACCCGATCCCAAAGGCGATTCAGCATCATTTCTTTCATTTTTTCTCCCTGACGAGACAAAGGCAAAAAAAGTTATCAAGGCCCTTGGAAAAAACAAAGTTGATGCATGCTTTTACTGGTATGACAATAACTGGCATTATTTTAGAAAATGGGATCATTTAAAATCCATGAAAAGTGCTGCACCACTGTGTGCCGGACTTGCAGAAAACAAACCTGATTACAAAAACATATCCCTGCCGGAATCGGATTCTGTTATGAAAAAAACAATTTCAATGCTGATAAAACTTTCATGGACAGATTCGGAGATAGAAAAAAGAATAGACGGTATAAAAAAAGCTGTAAACAGCTGAAAAGGAGTAAAGATTGGGATTAATCATTAACGCTAAAGCATGAATTTTCACCGCAGAGACAAAAGAGGACGTAAAAAGGATAAAAGGATAAAAAAATGTTCAGAAATTTTAAAATGATATCCAATGTTATTTTTGGCAGGGGCTGTTTTGAACAGACAGATGAGATACTTGCGGCAAAAAGAAAAACAAAAAAATCATGGGTTGTTTTTGTAACCGATGATGTTTTCAAGGGCAAAGAGCTGGAAAAGCGCATTCCTCTGCATGACAATGATATGCTGTTATGGGTTAATGTGGATGATGAGCCAAAAACAGTTTACGTTGATAAACTTACGGAAAAAGTAAAAAATTTTTCAGATACTCTTCCTTCAGGCGTGATCGGCATTGGAGGTGGAAGTACAATGGATCTTGCAAAATCCATTTCCTTAATGCTTACAAATCCGGGATCTTCTGCCTTATACCAGGGATGGGATCTTATTAAAAATCCTGCTGTTTTTCATGCGGCTGTTCCAACCCTTTCCGGAACAGGATCTGAAGTGTCAAGAACAGCAGTTCTTACCGGGCCTGATAAAAAACTTGGCTTAAATTCCGATTATACTGTATTTGACCAGGTGATCCTTGATCCTGAACTGATAAAAGATGTACCAAAAGAGCAGCATTTTTATACGGGTATGGATTGTTATATCCATTGTATTGAATCCCTTCAAGGAACCTATATCAATCAGTTCAGCAGGTCATACGGGGAAAAAGCCCTGGAATTATGCAGGGATGTATTTTTAAATGATGAATTTAATAAAAACAATAAAGATGATAAACTAATGATGGCTTCTTTTTTCGGCGGCATGAGTATAGCCTATTCCCAGGTCGGGGCATGTCATGCCCTTTCCTACGGGCTTTCATATATACTTGGTACCCACCACGGTATTGGCTGCTGCATTGTACTTGATCACCTTGATGAATTTTATCCCGAAGGTGTAGAAGAATTCAGGAAAATGATGAAAAAAGCAGGCATTAAGCTTCCAAAAAATCTTGTAAAAAATATAAGTCACAACCAGATGGAAACAATGATAAGTGTTGCATTAGGGCTTGAACCCCTCTGGGAAAACTGCCTTGGACCTGACTGGAAAAAAATCATGACAAGAGAAAAGGCAGAATCTATTTTCATCAAAATATAAGCAAACGGCATGAGGTGGATTTGGATTTGGCCCGGATTTACCTAAAAGAATCAAAAATTCTGATAAATTATGAAAATGGCAATGGCATAATGCCGCCCCCTGTGGGTGATAGATCCAGCCCGAGACAGTCGGCGGGTATTTTGCCCTGCCGGTCTAAAACGCAGGAACTGCGGTCAAGT
>CAZLBE010000037.1:7429-9130 GCA_964557635.1 uncultured Desulfobacterales bacterium | reverse complement strand
AATTGAATATAGGTGAGTTTTCACGAAATGGAAAGTCACGGGATCGGGAAGCCAATAAAGCAGAAAACCATGACATGAATCCCGAAATGAAATTGGTTCCGTATGGGGGTCAGGCTTGTTTTATCGTGCTCTTTATTAAATTTACTTATTGCAAAGGGTAAAAAGCGCAATAACGCAAGCCTGACCTCCAATATAAAAAAGGGGAATTTTTCCTAACGACAAAAGAAATAATCCCCCTTAATAATATAAAAACACTGCAAATTAAAGTGCAGATTTTCTATTACATGTTCTTACCCGATGCAGCACTCTGCATCTTAATTTCAACTTTTTCCGTAAGAGTTGAATAGTACTCACGCAAAATATCAAGAACTTCTTCACGGCCAAAGTGGTCGGGAATCTCAGTGCCCTCGGACAGAGCTTTACGCAGCTTTGTTCCTGAAAGAATTACCCTGTCTTCTTTCTTGTGGGGACAGGTTCTCATGGAAGCCATACCATCACACTTGTAGCAGTAGAAAGTCCAGTCAATTTTTAACGGTGTGCAGAGAAGGGCTTTTCCAGGCTCTGCAGGGGTTGGAATTTTATCAAAAATTTCCTGTGCCTCAAACAATGTATAGAAATCACCAACACCTGCGTGGTCACGTCCAATGATCATTCTGTTTACACCGTAGTTCTGACGGAATGTTGCATGGAGCAATGCCTCTCTCGGACCTGCATAACGCATGTCAAGAGGATATCCACCCTGAACTACATTCCTTTCGTCAAAATATCCCTTTACAAGGGTGTCTATGCATTTAATACGTACATCTGCAGGAATATCACCTGGTTTAAGGTTACCGATAAGAGAATGAATGAGAACGCCGTCACAAACCTCTATGGCTATTTTGCAGAGATACTCATGGGATCTGTGCATTGGGTTTCTAAGCTGCATGGCTGCAACATCTGCCCATCCTCTTTCATCAAAAATCGCTCTTGTCTCTTTTGGAGTAAGATAAACACCTTTGAATTTTTCAGGAAATTCTCCTTCTGAAAGAACTTTTACGGGACCTGCAAGGCAGAACTCTTTTCTTGCCATAACCATTTTTACACCGGGATGATCTTCAAGGGCTATTTTCCAGAACTTGTCATCTTCTGAATCTTCGCCGTGTCCCTTGTAAACTTTTTCACATTCCCATTTTTTATCATCTTCCGTCATGGCAAATTTTTCTGCAACTTTCATTGTAGCATAAACTTCACCATTTCTCTCAAGTGTAATCTCATCACCTTCATTGATTACGTCTGCATCTGCCTTTGCAGCATCAAGCATAACAGGCACAGGCCAGAAAGTACCATCTGCAAGCAGAAAATCTTCACAAACACTTTTCCAGTCAGCTTTTGTCATGAAACCATCAAGCGGGCTGAAACCACCAATGCCCATCATGATCAAATCGCCCTTTACCTGGGAGCTGATCTCAATTTTTTTCAATCCTTCTGCTTTTTTCTTTTCAGCATCAAGTTCAGCACCTTCAAGTTTACAGCATACCAGCCCCTTACCACCATGGGGTGCAACTAATTTAGACATAGAACAAAGTCTCCTTCTTTAAGTATTAACCACAATAAATGCCGCTTCAGACATTTATACAATATTTTAAATATAAAAATAGCATTCTTACTAATAGAGTTGTTTTTTTTTGTCAAGTACAATTCAAAAACACTTTGCATATG
>CAZLBE010000037.1:0-7329 GCA_964557635.1 uncultured Desulfobacterales bacterium | reverse complement strand
TACTAATAGAGTTGTTTTTTTTTGTCAAGTACAATTCAAAAACACTTTGCATATGGAAAAAACAATCGTCCCAACTTAGACGATATTCAGTATTTTTCCAATTTCCTCCATGGAATCAACATGAAAATCAGCTTTTAATGAATCATTTTTAAATGCGATAAAAAAGGTCTCTGCTTTCAAAGATGCCATTGCATCGTATTGGGAGTCCCCAATAAAAATAATCTCCCGGGGTTCAAGTTTAAATTTCTCCATAATTTTGATAAGCTGGTCAGGTTCAGGTTTTGGTTTTTGAACATCTGCGGCAGTCACCACCATGTCAAACTGATTCTCAAGTTTATGCTCCTTTAAAACAGACGGCATGGTATCGGTTCTATTCGTGGCAACGGCTCTTATGTACCCGTTTGATTTCAGGGCATTCAAAAGCTGCCTTAAACCAGGTTCAATTTTCATATAGCTTATAAATCGGGGATACCCTACACCTGTCATGTAATTATATACTTCATACAGGGAATCCATTTCAGGAAAAAGATATTCAAGGGCTTCCTTAACAGTGAACATGTGTACCTTGACAAATTGTTCATCTGTGAGCTTCTCTTTTCCAAAATGTTCAAGAACCTCGTTGTAGTACATTCTATTGGCATCTGCAGTGTCAAACATCACGCCGTCACAGTCAAAAACAACGGCCTTTATTTTTTTTGTATTAAATTTCATTTTAGATTCAGGAACTTACCTTGTTTAAAGTCTTTTTTTTGAAAAGATACCCGAATACGCGAATCGTAAGGTCGGGTTTAATTTTACTGTCTGTTTTCAGGGTTATAATATCAAAATATCTCCCTGCTTTTTTCATTTTATTGGTTATTGTAAGCTTCCAAATTTTCTTTTTGGGATCAGGCCGGGTTAAATTAATATCCATATATTTTCCGTTGAGAACGGATTTCCCCAAAATGGAAAAATCATATTTACCTGCAGGAGAGATCGTTACAACACTTTGTATTTTATCTCCGGGAGAACCAATAAGCCTCACCCTGCCAGGGGTGATATTGGCAAATTTTTTCACCGTTCCGGTAATTTTAAATTTTATGATTTTATGTGCAGGGTCATCGGTATATGCATCAGCGGTTTTGACAAGCTTGCGTCCACCATAACCATTTGAATTTACTTTTATTTTTATTTTTCCTTCCCCACCCGGGGGAATCTGTTTGTCAAAGGAGACAAGGGTGCATCCTCACCCTGTCCTGACCCGCTTAATATGCAGGACCGTATTTCCTGAATTTTTAATTGTAAATTCATGGGCTATAATGGTTCCCTCAGGTACAGGGCTGAATCCAAATATAAGATCAGGTGTAAAAGCCGCAGGACCAGTGGAAGCCACCGTTATATTTGAAAAAACCATTACAGAAAACAACACGGATAATGCAAAAGCAAAATATTTTTTTTTCATTGACTACCCTCCCCCCCCCTTTGTTGCGCCCGTCAGGGTATTGATTTTTTACAGACAATCGCAAAGTTAAAGATAAGCCAAGACTTTAAATCTGAAAACGATGTTTGTCAAGCCCCGGCAACTATATTCAAATATACTTGATCATATTTCTTTTATTGTTTATAACGACCATGAGGTAAATTCGGACAGATTCAAATCCGCCTCATGGCCGTTATACAAGAAAAAGATGTAAACCGTTCACAGTTAATTCGCGAACTGTAAGCGTTTACTTCGGTGCTGCAGATGCAGTGTCATGTAAACGCTTACAAAAAGATTATGGTAAACAATTAATAACGTAAGGCCCTTACGTAAGGAATAAAATATGTGTCTTGCAGTTCCATCAAGGATAATCGAAATAAATGATACCGTTGCAATAGTTGATGTTGACGGTGTTAAAAGAGAGGCAAGCATTATGCTTCTTGAAGATGTAAAAAAAGGTGATTATGTCATTGTTCATGCAGGTTTTGCCATTAGTAAACTTGACGAAGAAAGCGCAGAGCAGGCATTGAAAACACTGCGTGATATGCTTGACCTTTCTGATCAGAGTGCTATGTCAGATAAAGGTGTTGCGGAAAATAGAAAAAATGTTGATCGTGGGGCTTTAAACGGCCGGGAGGCTTAAAAGACTTTAGTGCCTTACCCCTGAATTTCTGTAATAAAAAACAAGAAATTGGGGTCGGCACATGGGTTGCGGGCATTGCTCGCTTTAGTTTGAAATGAAAACTTCAATAAAAGCAAGAAGGCTGGAAATCAGCGGAGTAGTTCAGGGCGTTGGCTTCCGGCCGTTTCTGTTTCAGCTTGCAGATCAATACGGGTTTGCAGGCAGGGTCTTTAACACTTCTAATGGAGTCAGTCTCGTCATTGAGGGAAGAGAAAAGGAGATGGATGATTTCTGCAGGGATATTTCTGCAAAAAGTCCTCCTCTGGCCTGTGTTGTGAATATCAAATCAGAAAATGTTCCCTTAAAAAATTATAAAGATTTTACCATTGTTACAAGCGCAGGTGAAAACAGCACAAGATCTGCTCTGATACCACCCGATGTATCTGTGTGCAAAGACTGTCTTGATGAGATGCAGGATCGCACAAATCCAAGATTTAAGTATCCGTTTATTAATTGTACAAATTGCGGACCAAGATACACCATCATAAAAGATATACCCTATGACAGGCCAAAAACATCCATGGCAGAGTTTAAAATGTGCCCTGAGTGCAGCAGGGAATACAATGATCCAAGAGACAGACGTTTCCATGCCCAGCCAAATGCCTGTCCGGTTTGTGGCCCCCATGCGTTTCTTGTTGACTATACAGGAAAAAAAGTTGAGTTAAACGGTAAAACGCCTGTAAAGGCTGCGGCAGATCTCCTGTTACAGGGCAAAATTGTTGCTGTAAAAGGGCTTGGCGGGTTTCACCTCGCAGCAGATGCATTTAACGACAATGCTGTCAAAAGACTGCGCCTGTTCAAGAACCGTCCCCACAAACGGGTTTGATCCCCTTTATCTTGCCAACGAGGGAAAACTGCTTGCCTTTATTGCAAAAAAAGATGCTGATAAGGCACTTGAAGCCATAAAGGAAAATGAATTTGGAAAAGATGCCGTTGTGATCGGTGAAGTGGTTTCAGATGATCCTGGAAGAGTATATATGGATACAGTCATAGGAGGATCAAGAATTGTGGATATGCTCACCGGAGAACAGCTTCCAAGGATATGCTGATTGTATATATCTGTTAATATATTGTTTGACTCCATCCGGGAATGGACACATGGCAAATCCAATACTCCACTCATCAACATGATCCCCGTCAATGTCCTTTGTTCAAAAAAACTTCCGAAAAAACAAAGCCTTAGCTACGCCTATTTTTTGCTGTGGATTGCGGAATAAATCTCAAAATTATTAGAACCCAATAACATTATCAGCCTCTATGATAAGGTCAGCTAATTTTGGGGGAGTACCAAGCTTTCCACATGTAAAATCACAAATTGACAAATTGTTATCATCCACAAGGCCCCTTCCGATGGCACAGGACGTTCCAATATATATTGGAGTTTTATGTTTCATGGTCAAAAAAAGCAGAAGATCCTCAAGATTGGGAAGGCCAGGTGCCTGTACATTTTCTGCAACTCCTTCAGGTATTAAATAGACTGCATTATTATAAAGCCAGATGGAAACCTCGTGTCCTTTTTCAATTAATGCCTTAGCAGTAAGAAAAGGAACTGTTGCTCTATTTGGATCCTCCGGACCATTATTAACAATTATTAAAAATTTTGACATTTTCTTGCTTCTCCTAATTATAAATGTTTTTTAAATGAAACTCCTGCCAGTTACAGTTAAACACAAGAGTTGGCTTCGTTCCTTTGGCTCATTTTTTGTTGAGAGGCCGTCTGAAAGTCTGCTAAAAGTCTTCAGATCGACCTCATGGCTGTTACAAAGAATCGGGCAGCAGAATGTTAAGTTCATCTAAAACCGCATTGACAAGATCATCCACCTTGTTCTTTACAATATCAGTCAACTCAGGGTTCATTGTTTCAATATCTTGTGGTTCTATTCCGATAATCACCGTTTCAGGGGAATGATCCATTAGTTGAAACAGTGTAATGGATTCCACAAGATCAACCTCGTGCAGAGAGTTCTTTGCACGTATCCTTGCAGGAATATCTTTGCCTGTAAGGCGATGGAGATCTCCGGGTTTTCCATTGTTTAAAACAGTGTCAACAATGATAAGATAATCTGCACTGGAAATTACTCCAAAGAGATTTATTCCAAGTACACCTCCATCAATAACGCTTACATTATCAGGAAAATCATACTCTTTTTCAAGCTGTTCAATTACCCTGATGCCCACGCCGTCATCGGAAAGCAATGTATTACCCACACCAAGGATCATAATATGGGGGATGTGGGTTTTGTCTTCCATATCCTTCTTCTCTTGCTTATCTTGATCCGTCACCCTAAATCACTCTCACCTTATAGGTTTCATTGCTTTTCGGATCAATGACATGAATCGCACAGGCAATACATGGATCATAGGAATGCACTGTCCTTAAAACTTCAAGGGGACGTTTCGGATCGGCAATGGGTGTTCCGATGAGAGACCTCTCAACAGGTCCTTTGTTTCCCTTTCCATCGGTTGGTCCAAGATTCCATGTTGAAGGAACAACCATCTGATAGTTCTCAATTTTTTTGTCTTTAATTTTAATCCAGTGACCAAGTGCGCCTCTTGGAACACCACTTAAACCATAACCCTGGGCTTTATCGGGCATCTCATATTTCTGGTATGTTTTTTTATTGCCCTTTGCAATATTTGAACGCAGCTGGTCAATCCACACACCCATTTCTTTACCGATAACAACGGTTTCAAGGCCTCGTGCCGCAGTTCTTCCAAGTGTTGAAAAAAGTGCTTTTGTTCCAACATTAAGTTTTTTAAGAGTACCGTTGACAAGATCCTGAACCGCTTTATCCTTTCTTGCATATGCAACAAGCACCCTTGCAAGAGGTCCTACTTCCGGTGCAAGCCCTGCGTACCTCGGGGCTTTTATCCAGGAGTATTTATCATCGTTATTACCGCCTATTGCACCCCAGTTTTTATAAAAGGAAGCTACTGCAACAAGATCGGGAATATAAACTTTTTCAACAAACTCTTTTGTTTTTTCCCAGATGGTCTCAAATTCCGTAATACGTGCAGGGTTAAGATCCATGACAGATGTCACACCGCCTACAACAAGGGATTGGGGATGGGGATTTTTCCCGCCAAAAATAGCGTGCATTCTTGCAGTCTGAGCCTGGAGTTTAAGAGCTTCAAGATAGTGGGATGCTGCCATTAAATTAGCTTCTGCTGGTAATTGATAGGTAGGATGTCCCCAGTATCCGTTATTAAATGGCCCTAACTGGCCGCTTGCAACAAAGGTCTGCAGCTTTGTCTTAGCAGCTTTAAAATAATCGGCTGTTTCAGGCTTTCCGCTGACGTTTGCTGACAATTTTGCTGTTTTTACGGGATCGGCTTTTAAGGCGCTTACAATATCCACCCAGTCAAGGGCATGAAGATGATAAAAATGAACAATATGATCATGCTGCATCTGGACACCGCTCAAGAGGTTTCTCACAAGTCGTGCATTTTCCGGGATTTCTATATTGCAGGCATCTTCAACTGCCCTGACCGATGCCAGTGCATGAACATATGTACAAACGCCGCAGGCACGCTGGGTAAAATGCTGGGCATCACGGGGGTCTCTTCCCTTGAGCATCATTTCAATACCCCGGAACATCTGTCCCGAGCTCCATGCGTCTTTTACTTTTCCGTTTTCCACTTCCACCTCTATCCTTAAATAGACCCTCTATCCTTGTAATAGGGTCAATCATTATTCTTTTACCCATAATATTTCTGTCCTTTTTATATCTTAAGTCTTCCTTTATCCGCTATAAGAAATAAAACGTAAGCTATTACGCCTATTGGCTACGCGCCTTTGGCCCATATTTTGTCAGAATCTTTGATTCTTTGAGGTAAATCCAGGCCAAACCAGATCCGCCTCATGGCGGTTATTTAAGGAAAACATGAAAACTGATTAATTTACAATTTTTTCTATTATGACTCTTCATAAAAAGGAGTCATTTTATCCCAGAAATCAGGCTCACTGCATCCAATACAGGGGTGACCCGCATGAACTGGAAAACTTGTCCCGAAATTGTATTTTGCAGTTGGACAATTATTATAGGTTTCAGGCCCCTTGCAGCCCATATGCTACAGGCAGTAGCCAAGTTCAGCTTCTTTTGATCCGAATTCCTCTACAAATTCATCATTATCAAAATGTACCCGTCTCGGGCATTTTTCATGAACTGTGTCGCCATAGGCAAAAACAGGCCTTCCACCGTCATCGAGTTCAATTGGTTCCTTGTTAAGGTATTTTACTATTGTAGAAATAAGGTTTAAAGGATTCATGGGACAGCCGGAAAGATTTATCGTTGAAACACCAAGCGCATCTTTAATGCCCTTGTACCCGCCAGGATTTGGAGCTGCAGCAGGAAGTCCGCCGTATGCTGCGCATGTTCCAACACATATAACTGCAGCAGCCTGAGGGACAACTTCCTTTGCAATTTCAAGGAATGTTTTGCCTCCCACCCTGCCGTAGGAACCATTGTATTTTGTTGCAACTGACCCTTCAACAACACATACAAATTTACCTTTGTATTTTTTAACGGCATCATCAAGTGACTTTTCCGCCTGATAACCAGCGGCTGCCATTATTGTTTCGTGATACTCCACTGAAATAGTATCAAGAATAATTGCTCCTACATTCGGTGTGCGCAGAAACGCTTCTGAACATCCTGTGCATTCACCAAAGTGCAGCCATACAACCGGCGGTCTTGGCTTTGATGCTGCTTTTTCAATGGAGTCTGCAACTTTGCCTACGCATGATGATGCAAGCCCCATTGATGCAGTCAATGCCGTGCAATACTTCAGGAAATCCCTTCGTGAGACTCCCTTGTCCTCCAAATTTTCATAAAACCCTTTTTCCTCTTCCTTTTTCATGGCATCTCACTGATGCTTTTGTTTTATGGTGATTGCAGGGCATGACAAAAAAAGGCCGCATAAAAATAAACCGTATAGAAATGAGTCACCCTAAATAAGGGGTATAAAAATAACCTTATTAAAATAACATCATAACGTTATCCGGTAGATGCACTGTACAGACAGTATCTTTTTACGCCGCAGCAAAAAATAATACTGACTCTTATGCACAATTTTTTCTAATTTTATGTTAACCTTTAATTTTATTACCCCGTCTAAAAATTAATTTAGTAATTAGTAAATATTCGGCCAGCACTCCATCTTCGCCCATTTTGGCCTGTTCACATAG
>CAZLBE010000036.1:0-9233 GCA_964557635.1 uncultured Desulfobacterales bacterium | reverse complement strand
TTGTTTCATAAGAGCCGCACCCTATAAATTTGGAGCTATCCTTGTACGGGACAGGAATAAAAGGCCTGCAGGCGTTTTTTCACTTTCAGATGCAGCAAGAAACCGTTCAGGGTCCTGCCAGGCGTGCATAAGCAGCCGTATAAAATTGGTGTAAAAATCCGGAATCTTTGATTCTTAGAGGCATCTGGGCCAATCCAGATCCGCCTCATGGCCGTTATAAGGCAGAAAAGGCGTTGTCGATCAATTCAATTTCAATCCCGCTGCTGTTTTCAATAATTGCAACCACATCAAAACGTGCCCTGACATTTGAAAGTTTCTTTTCTCTTAAATAGTATTCTGCTGCAAGGCTGATTTTTTTCTGTTTTGAAAAACCCACTGCTTCCTTTGGAAAACCTTTTCTCGTATTTTTTCTTGCTTTAACCTCAATAAAAACAAGAAACCCGCCCTGTTGTGCAATAATATCGATCTCTGCAAACCTTGTCCTGTAATTTCTTTCAAGAATTACATACCCTTTTTTTGTAAGAAAGCAAACAGCATAATCTTCTGCTTTAAGGCCAAATTTACGGCGATGATCAGGCATTTTATCCCTCCGGATTTTTTACTACACCTTTAAAACTTTTTCTATGCCACGGACACGGGCCTAATTCCGCAAGAACTTTTCTGTGGGCCTTTGTGGGATAGCCCTTGTGCCTGTCAAAACCATATTCAGGGAAATCATTATGGATTTTCTGCATGATTGCATCCCTTGTCACCTTTGCGATAATAGATGCTGCAGCAATGGATATGCTCCTGGAATCACCTTTTATAATAGCCTTCTGGGCAATTGCGGAATGAATGGTGAATTTCCCGTCAATGAGGAGGTAATCAGGAACAATAGAAAGACCATTAACAGCTCGTTCCATTGATTTCAAGGAAGCTGCAAGAATATTTATTCTGTCTATCTCGTCGTGATCTGCCCTGCCCGTTGATACACAAACGGCATGCTCCATGATAATGGGAAAAAATTGTTCTCTTTTTTTTTGCGAGAGTTTTTTGGAATCATCAATTCCAGGGTCGGGAAAATCAAAAGGCAGGATAACTGCAGCTGAAATAACGGGACCGGCAAGGGGACCCCTGCCGGCCTCATCAATTCCAGCTATAAATTTAAAACCCGTTTTTCGGGCATCATGCTCAAAGGACCACATGTTAAATCACAAATTAAGATGCACGTCTTTCTTTGATTCTTGCAGCTTTTCCACGCAGATTTCTAAGATAATAGATCTTTGATCTGCGGACACGTCCCCTTGCAACCACCTCAATTTTATCAATCCAGGGTGAATAAAGTGGAAAAATTCTTTCAACACCAACACCACCTGAAATTTTCCTTACTGTAAAACGAGCACCTGCAAGGCCTTTTGTCCTTTTTATAACAACACCCTGAAAAATCTGGATACGCTGTTTTTCACCCTCTCTGATATTAACATGAACCTTAATGGTATCACCTGCTCTGAAGTCGGGTATATCAAGGCGCATCTGTTCTCTTTCTATCTGTTTAATTGCTTCCATATTATTGAACCTCCCTTTCTTTATATTTTTTTATTCTGTTGTTGCAAATTCTGTCTAAAAGTATTGAAACGGCAGATCTTACCGATAGATGATTATAACCTGCACCACCTTTTACAGGTTCCAGTACATTGCTGCAGGATGCTATAAAATCATCCGAAAGGCCCCATGCTGTTCCAAATGTGATTAAATAAGAAAAATTATTATCAATTGCCTGTGAAAAAGACTCTGCACTGATTGCGCCTTTATGTGCTGCAGCACTTGTTGCAACACTGATGACAGGCTTTCCATTTTCTTTTGTTATTATTTCCACAGTCTCGTCAAAAGAGTCTGTAATACTTATCAGCTCAAGGGCCTGTTTCCGGTAAGGATTAATTTGTCCCCCCACACCTGACACCCAGTGATCGATCACTTCCTGTGCAAGAACTTTCTGGTCTTCAAGCGGGGTTACAATGAAAATTCCTTTTACCCCGAATGTTTTACCTGCCCTTGCAATATCATGCATATCAATTGTGGTAAGAGCCGATGCAATTGAATCACCCTTTTTATTAACAACCGGGTAATGAATCAAAGCAAGATAAACATCATTTTCCAATAAGCTGTTCAAGCTTTTCACACCATTTACTTAAAATTTTTTTTTCTTCTGAATTAAGCTCTTTTTTATTAAAAAGATCAGGCCTTTTTATAAAAGTTCTTTTGACGGAAGAGCTTGTTCGCCATTGTCTTATTTTCTCATGATTCCCGGATATCAGCACTTCAGGAACTTTTACCCCCTCAAATTCAAAAGGCCTTGTGTAATGGGCATGCTCAAGCCTGTCCCCTGTAAAGGAATCATTCTCAGCTGATTCGCAGCCTCCCAGTACCTTTGGGACAAGTCTTGCAACAGAATCAATGATAACCATTGCTGCAAGCTCTCCCCCGGTCATTACATAGTCCCCTATTGATATTTCCTCATCAACAAAATTGCTGCGTATCCGTTCATCAACACCCTCATACCTGCCGCATATAAAAACAAGATCTTTTTCTTCCCGTGACAGCTCCCATGCCTTTTCCTGATCAAAGGGCGCTCCCTGGGGAGTCATGAGAATCACTTTTGAATCTGGTGCGTTTTTTTTTACAGACCGGATTGCAGCAGCAAGGATATCCGGCTTCATAACCATTCCGCAGCCGCCGCCATAGGGCCTGTCATCCACGGTCCTGTGACGGTCATGGGCAAAATCCCTGATATTAACTGTTCTTCCGAAAATAAGCCCCTTTTCCATGGCTTTCCCAATAACACCCTAGGAGAAAAAAAAATTAATAAACTCCGGGAAAAGTGTGAGAACGGTAAAATTCATCACAGGCCTTCGGGCAGATCAATTTTCATTTCATTTTTATCAATATCCACCGACAGCACAACCGACTTCAACCCCGGGACAAGCACCTCTCTTTTGCCGCCGGTGACAACAAAAACATCATTACTGCCCGTTGCCATCACATATGCAATTTTACCAAGAAAGCCTTCCCTTAAATCAAATACGGAAACACCTTTCAAATCCTCCCAGAAATAAGTATCGCTTTCCAGGCCGTACCCGGTATCACCACAGCCGCACGATTTTTCACCGGAATCCATATCAGGATTCAATTGAAAATTTAAATCAGATCCAATATCAGGTTTATGATCAGGTTTATAATCATAAAAATTTTCCCGTGCGGCAAGAAGCTCTTTTCCAATAAAATCTTCTGCATTATTTATATCCACATCTTTTAAAAGAAGCCTCACCCCGTTTTTATATGGAGATGCATCAAGTATTTCATGCCAGGTTCCCGGTTTTTTCCCTGGAAATTCTGCGTACAGTTTTATCCCTTTTTTAAATACCAAAATAGATTCAGCAAAGGAAAACACCTTGAGATATCCTTTAAGACCATGGATTCCCGTTACTTTTCCGATTGTAAACAGACGTTTACGACCCATAAAACTATTCCACAATTTCCAGAACGGTGCGTTTCTTTAATTTTGCAGATGCTGCACTTAATATTGTTCTCATCGCCCTTGCAGACCGGCCCTGTTTTCCAATTACTTTCCCAAGATCCTCTTTTGCAACTTTTAATTCAAGAACAGATGTCTGAGTTCCGGTAACTTCCGAGACGTTCACCTCATCAGGATTATCAACAAGCGCCTTTGCAATGTATGTAATCAGATCTTTCATAATTCCATCTCCTTTTTTATGTGAAACTCCTGCAAAGTTCCTTTAAGAATAAAAGCTTATATCCGTTGGAAGGCTGTATGGCAGCCACCATATCGGCCTCATTGGCCTCATGGCTGCTATGCAGGATCCAGACTGAGACTTTCTCTCTTTAAAATACTTTTAACCGTTGTTGTGGGAAGGGCACCTTCTTTAATCCAGTATCTTATCCTGTCCTCTTTCAAATTTATAGCTGCAGGATCCATCATCGGATCATATGTACCAAGAATTTCAAGGAATCTCCCGTCTCTCGGGGACTCAATATCACTTGCCACAATTCTGTAAAAAGGTTTCTTTTTAGCTCCACGTCTTGTCAGCCTAATTTTTACCGCCATTTTTATTTTCTCTCCCTTAAAGTACTTAGAATGGAAGCATGTTTTTTAATGAACGCATGCCACCTTTATTGAACTTTTTAACCATTTTCATTGCCTGAATATAACTTTTTAGAAGCTTATTCACTTCCTGAACCGTTACACCGCTTCCCTTTGCAATTCTCTTTTTTCTGCTCCCTTTTATAATGGAATGGGTTTTCCTCTCCTTAGGTGTCATTGAATTAATAATCGCCTCAATCCTTGCAAACTGCCTGTCATCAATATTAAGCCCCTTCATCTGCTTTTTATTGGCTCCCGGCAGCATGGCAATCAGATCCTTAATCGAACCCATTTTTCTAACAGAAGCCATCTGATCCCGAAAATCTTCAAGGGTAAACTGATTTTTTTTAAGTTTTTTTGCAAGCTCTTCAGCTTTTTCTCCATCCACTGCCTCCTGGGCTTTTTCTATGAAAGATAATGTATCTCCCATGCCAAGAATCCTTGAAGCCATCCTTTCGGGATGAAAAGGCTCAAGAGCAGTAAATTTTTCTCCAACTCCGATAAATTTAAGGGGCTTTTTAGTCACTGCCTTGATTGAAAGAGCAGCGCCTCCCCTTGCATCACCATCCATCTTACTTAAAACAACACCTGTAAGATCAAGTATTTTATCAAATGATCCTGCTATATTGACAGCATCCTGACCGGTCATTGCATCGGCAACAAGCAGTATTTCACAGGGTTCAATGCCTTTTTTAATGGCTGAAAGTTCAGCCATGAGCTTTTCATCCACATGCAGTCTGCCTGCCGTATCAATCAAAAGGACATCACAGCCAAGTTCTTCAGCCTGCTTTTCAGCTTTTCTGCAGATATCAAGGGGCTTCATGTCGCAAGTTGACTGAAACACCGGGACATCAAGCTGCTTTCCAATTTTTTTCAACTGATCAATTGCTGCAGGCCTGTAAACATCCACGGGCACAAAAAAAGGTTTCTTACCAATTTTTCTTAAAAAAAGGGCAAGTTTCCCGCAGGTTGTTGTTTTTCCGGAACCCTGTAGCCCCACAAGCATTACAGCACAGGGTGTTTTTCCTTTAAGGTCAAGATCTTCGTGGGATGAGCCCATCATATCAGTGAACTCATCATAAACAATTTTAACAACCTGCTGCCCCGGACTTAAGCTTTTCATCACTTCCTGTCCAAGGGCCCTTTCCTTTATGTCTGAAATAACTTTTTTTGCAACCCTGTAATTTACATCTGCTTCAAGGAGAGCCATTCGGACCTGTTTAAGGCCATCCTGAATGTTTTTCTCACTTAAGGTACCATGTCCCCTTAAAGCTTTAAATGCAGAATTCAGTTTGTCACTTAGATTATCAAACATAAAATTTTATACCTGTAAATCTCCTATAACCGCCATGAGGCGGATCTGGTTTGGCCCGGATTTACCTCACAACAAAAAATGAAATGAATGTAATCGGTTACATTCTATTTCATAGAAAATAAACGTTTACCTGTTATCCGTTACTTTACTTTTTTACCGGTACCTCAACGCAACTCAATAGTAATCTATCAAAAATAATACAATTAAACCACAAAAAAACTGATGCAGAACCACGCACCGGTAAACCCAGCGACTTTATCTTTAAATTAAAAGCTATTGAGTTTAGTATCTATTCTGTGTTAAGTCAAGAAAATTCGGTAAAACGTGTAAACACAGTTAATCATCAATTTGGGTTAAATAGTTCACATGGGGCAGTAATAACTGCAGTCGTGACAATGGAAGGCATGCTGAAATACAGATAAAATGAATCATACAGAAAACAAAACGCTAAAAGAAGTTAAAGACATAAAAGAATTTACAAGGCAGAAGCTTGAAGATTTTTTTAAAAAAAACGGTATGAGATCTTTCAGGGCGGGGCAGATATTTAAATGGATTTATCTGCGCCAGGCAGACAGTTTCGATGAAATGACTGACCTGTCCAAAGCGTTGAGGGAAAGGCTTAAAAAACAATTTTCAATTCCAAGGCTTGAGCTTGAAAATTCGGAAAAATCCATTGACGGAACAGAAAAACTTCTGTTCCGGTTACATGACAAAAAGCATGTTGAATCGGTTCTTATTCCGGAAAAAAATCATTACACCCTGTGCATCTCCTCCCAGGTGGGCTGTGCACAGGGATGCAGATTCTGCCTCACTGCAAAGGGAGGATTTGAAAGAAATCTTACAACATCTGAAATCGTTTCCCAGGTCAGGGATGCCAGAAAAATTCTTTCAGACAGAGATGGTGACAACTCTATGCCCCTTTCCAATATTGTTTTCATGGGCATGGGAGAACCCCTTGCAAATTATGATGCCGTTATCAACGCCCTTTCAATCATAACCGACGGTGATTACGGACTTAAATTTTCAACAAGAAGGGTTACAATTTCAACATCGGGCATGGTTCCTGAGATAAAAAAATTAGGACTTGCAACCAGCGCCAACCTTGCAGTGTCCCTTAATGCCACAAACGATAAAACCCGCTCCATGCTCATGCCCATAAACAGAAGATATCCGCTTAAAGACCTTTTGGCAGCCTGCCGTGAATTTAAGATGAAACCAAGAAACAAAATAACGTTTGAATATATTTTAATTAAAGATATTAACGACACAGATGAAGATGCACTGCGCCTTGTCAACATACTTGCACCCATCAGGTCAAAGGTAAACCTCATACCTTTTAATGAGCATGAAAAAAGTGATTTCAAAAGGCCGTCTCCTGCAAAAATAAACCATTTTCTTCAGATGTTGCTTGACAGAAATATCACGGCCATCACAAGAAAGAGCAAGGGGGATGATATTTCAGCGGCATGCGGCCAGTTAAAGGCAAAGCTCAAACTTAAATAACCGCCATGAAAAAATATTATTATCTGATCCATTTTCAATACTTAGGATTCCGGTATCACGGCTGGCTTAAGCAGCCCGGATTAAAAACCGTTGAATTCATGATGGAAAAAACAACAGAATTCATTATAGGCCATACAGATTTTAAAATTTTAGGTGCCAGCCGAACCGATGCAAAGGTGTCTGCCAATCATTCTGCATGTGAGCTTTTTGTCAATGAGCCCTTAGACATCGACAAACTTCTCATTAATTTCAACAACAATCTGCCAAATGACATAAAAGTCATAAAAATTGAAGAAAAAGACAAAAATTTTAATATCATTAACGCTCCGAGAATCAAGGAATATTATTATTTTTTTTCTTCCGGAGAAAAATGTCATCCTTTTTGTGCGCCGCTGATATGTTCTTTCCAGGAGGACCTTGATATTTCTTTGATGAAAAAAGGGGCATTATTATTCCAGGGAAAGCATGATTTCAGGCAATACTGCACAAAACCCAGTTTAAAAACAAATTTTAAACGAGAGCTGTTAGTCAGCAGAATCAAAGAAAATAATATTTTTACTGCCAATTTCTTTCCGGCAAAAAGTTATGTCTACCATATCCATTCAAAGGGATTCATGCGGTATCAGGTACGATTAATAATGGGCCAGCTTTTAAGCCTTGGAAAAAAAGAGATCGGTTTATCAGATATTAAAGAATCCCTTAAGGGAAAAAGCTGTAAACCCCTCAGGCAAATTGCCCCATCTTCCGGATTGGTCTTGAACAAAATTAAATTTGCCTGACAATTTGCCTTACAACAAGATTTACTCACAACCTTTCATACGCATAACGGATAAGATCCGTTGTGGTTTCCCAGGAAATGCATTCATCGGTTATGGATACCCCGTATTTTAGTGTTTTAAAATCTCCGTCGCATTTCTGGCTGCCTTCAAACAGGTTGCTTTCAAGCATAACCCCTATGATGCCGGAATTATTGTCAAGCCGCTGATCAAGTACGCTTTTGAACACAAAGGCCTGCCCTGTAAATTTTTGTCCTGAGTTGTCATGAGAACAGTCTATCATTACAGCATCAAGCAATTTTTTGGTTTTAAGCTTTTCCATAACCTTCCCAACTGAAACAGGATCATAATTAGGACGGGGTCCGCCCCGCAGGACGATATGCCCGAAGGGATTACCCTTTGTACTGACAACAGCGGTATATCCTTGCGGATCGATCCCTAAAAAATGTTGAGGAGCCCCTGCAGCCATCATGGCATTAACGGCCGCATCAATACTTCCGTCCGTGCTGTTTTTTAATCCTACGGGCATGGAAAGCCCGCTTGCTATTTCACGATGGATCTGGGATTCAGTTGTTCTTGCACCAATGGCAACCCAGGTTAAAAGGCCGGCAATATACTGGGGAATGATGGGATCAAGAATTTCCGTGGCAGCCGGAAGTCCCATACCATTAATATCAATCAAAAGGGATCTTGCCTCCCTTAAGCCTTCATCCATATTGTATGAAGCATTGAGCAGGGGATCATTGATCAATCCTTTCCACCCGATAGTTGTTCTGGGTTTTTCAAAATATACCCGCATGATCAGATCGATTTTTTCTTTAACCTCCTGTCTTAACGCCACCATTTTATGCGCATATTCAAGTGCTGCATCCGGATCATGAATTGAACATGGCCCTGCAATCACAAGAAGCCGGCGATCTTTTTTCAATAAAATGTTTTCAACATCCCTTCGACCGGCAACCACAGTTTTAGCGGCATCATCGGTTAATGGAATTTCTTTTTTAATGCTGGCAGGTGAAATAAGGGGTGTGAACGATTCTACATTAACATCATAGGTTGGTTTCATGATCTTCTCCTTCTTGCGCAGATCTCATTCAAAAACCTTAAGGCCAAAAAAACAAAAAAGCCGCAGGCTTTTGCTGCCTGCGGCTTTTGTTTGTTTAAGAATAAATCCTATTGCCTGACAGACAAATCCGTATAAAGATAGTACCAAAAATAAAATCTGTATGTTAAGCAAAAAATCATCTGTTTTTCCGTTCAAAGTGTCGACAGCGTGAGCCCCCTGTGGGTAATAGATCCAGCCCATCAGGACACAAAGGCGATCAGGGATTTTGCCTTGACGGGCGTTAAGAAGCGCAGGCTGTTTGAGGACATACTTGACCGCAGTTCCTGCACTTTAGACCGGCAAGGCAAAATACCCGCCGACTGTCCTGGGCTGGATCTATCACCCACAGGGGGCGGCATCATGCCATTATCATTTTCATCATTTGTCAGAATCTTT
>CAZLBE010000035.1:0-9248 GCA_964557635.1 uncultured Desulfobacterales bacterium | reverse complement strand
AAGAAAGTATCAAAAAGCCCTGAGCATCCTATATCGGAGACAAGGGCAATTTTATCGGCCTTGAGCCCAAGATTCATAAAAACTCTGTCAAGAATCTTTGTTACACGCTCGTGGGAGCATCCCGGACAGAAAATAAGCGGTCTTGATGAATTTAAAAAACTATCCATTTTACACAGCCTCCTTTATCTGATCCGGTGTTATAAGAGAACCGTTCATAATGCCTAAGAAATCTATCTTTTTATCAGAGACAACTCTTTTTATTTCCCTGACATACTGGCCAAGGTTCATCTCCACTACAACTATTTTTTTAAACTTTTCTGTTTTTTTTCTTATCAGTTCTTCCGGCACAGGCCACAGTGTTTTTAAAACAAAAAGAGAAACGGGCTTTCCTGCAGCATCAAGTGATTCCACAGCCTCTGCTGCAGCACGCGCTGTCACACCATATGTGATGATGAGAGTATCGGCATTTTCCTTTATTATCTCATCAAAAAAAGAAAAATCCCCTACATTTGATTCGATTTTTTTCTTTAATCTTTCCTGGGTTTTTTCAATCTGATTTGCATCTATTGTTATGTAACCGTCTTTTCCATGGGTGGATGAGGTCTGGCGAACCAGTGTTTCACCACCAATGGGAAGAAAATCAGGCACTAATTTTCCATTTTCAACATCAAAGGGAAGAAAGGGTTTTTTTTCTGAATCAGGTGAAAAAAGAACACGATTTTCTATTTCAGGTATTTCAAGGGCATTTATGTCAATGCTCTCCTTTGTCATTGAAATTTCCTTGTTTGCTGCAATAAAAACAGGACATCTGAATTTTTCGGCCAGATTAAAGGCATGCACCGTCAGGGTGAAGCAGTCCCTTACATCCACAGGGGAAAGGACAATTACAGGCAAACCGCTGCTGTTTCCCCAGCGCATGAACTGAATGTCACCGTCAGCGCCCTTTGTTGCAGATCCCGTTGAAGGACCGAGACGCTGGACATTCACAATAACAATGGGAATTTCACTGCCTATGGCAAAGGATATCTGCTCGCTGTACAGACTGATCCCCGGACCTGAGGTTGCAGTCATAACCTTTAAGCCTGCCATTGAAGCCCCAAGGCAAAACCCGATTGAAGCGATCTCATCCTCACCCTGGAGGCAGATTCCTTCCAAAGGGGGCAGAAGGTTGAGCATGTTATTAAAAATTGTTGTTGCAGGGGTTATGGGGTAACCTGCAAAAAACCTGCAGCCTGCAGCCACAGCCCCTCTTGCTATTGCCTCGTTACCCTCCAAAAAACTTAACGACATTATAATAGTTCTCCGTTATTTACAAAATCAAAAAATTGTATCCATGGAAAGACAAATCCATAAAACATAAAATTAATAATTTCCTATCCAACGAGAACCTTTTCCATCTTTTCACCAACAAAGTCAATCTCTTGTTCATTTTTTTATAACCGCCATGAGGCGGATCTGGATTCAGGTTCGGATTCGCCCACAACAAATCCGTTGGCCTTTAACACCTCAAGAACTTCGGGAAAATCGATGCCTAATTTCTTTACGGTTTCAAGAGTTGGGATACCATTGTTTGTCCAGCCACGGCGCAGATAAACTGCATCTTTGAGCTTTTCGTACTGGTCTTCCCTGTACCTTCTCAAAAGGGCAAGCTTTTCTTCTGTTCTCATTTTTGAGATATCTTCTTTGTACTTTTCAGTGAGATCCTTGTCGTAGCGATCCATGCGGGATTCGTACTCTTCCACTGTAACAGGGCCCATTGAGCGATAGGGCAGAGTATCATGATCCCTTGTGCCGTATCCCATTTTCAAATTTAAGATTCTCTGGAAATTGTAAACAGCCTCACTCATTGCAACGAGATCATCGGGAGTTGATTTACGGCCGGTAACTGCTGAAAAGAAATCCGCATACCATCCAAGATGTTTTTCAACTTTTGCAGGTTCTTTTGTATTTTTATTGTCTTCGGGAACAATATCATTCCACGGAAGCTTGCAGAGACCGCAGAGTCCGAACCAGGTTCTAAACATGGGAAACCAGTGAAGAGCCTCTGCCTTGTCCTCAAAGGTAGGCATGAAATTATGGACCATATCAAGAAAAATCAGCCAGGCTTCATCGTGCTGGGGCCCTTTAAGGGTAAGACCGTATCCGCCCTGCTGGGCAAGGGATTCCTTGGTCACATATTCGGAAAATTCAAGGCCCTTGGATTCCATGCCAATATCCTGCATCACAGCGGGATCAGCATTGAATTTTTCAGCAAAGATCTTTTTCATTTTCCTAATTCCCTGTCCCACAATTTTTCCAAACCCTTCGCCATTTGCCATCTGATGAATGATTTCAAGTGCGCTTAACCGGTTTCCAAAGTTAAACTCCAAACCGCCGGTATCCTTTTTTGTGATAAATCCATTCTCATAGCATTCCATTACAAATGCCGTTGATGTACCAACGGAAATCGTATCAAGGCCGTATGCATCGCAGTAGAAATTTATTTCAAGTATGGTAAAAGGATCAAAAATACCAAGGCTTGAACCGCAGCCTGCTATTGTTTCATATTCAGGACCGTCAACAAACACCTTTTGACCTTTGTAGGGACCTGTAAAGGGAACAAAATCTTTTACACCGTGGGCACAGGCAACAGTACAACCGCGCCAGCAGCCGTCATAGCCTCTATCAAAAATATATTCATACACCTCTTCACCGATATTTCTGCCGGCAGGGTGGCTTCCAAACCTGAAATTGTTCACAGGCAAACAGTCGTGGGCGTTCATGATGGGAACAAGATGGGTTGTTCCAACAAGGGACATCCTGTTCTGCTTTGGATCAAGTTTTGCAATTTCACCGGCATGAAGTTTGATCACCTTTCTTAAGGCATCTTTATCAGCAGGATGATTTAAGGTAAGTGAGATTGAATTCCACCTTGCAACAACAGCTTTGACCTTTTTATCGGCAAGGACAGTTCCTGTGCCGCCGCGGCCTGCCTGTTTATATCTCACGATCTTTCTTCCTGAATCAAACCAGGTAAAATTAAGGCACCCGAAAAAAGTGTTTTCTGCGCCCTTTCCCGTTGAAACAACGGAAATATTAACGGGGTTTTCCTTGTCAAAATGATATGTAAGTGCAGTTGAAAGTGCATATGAATCTTCCGGAAGGTTTTCCGCACTATACAATTTTATGCATTTTTCAACACCGTCAATAAATACAATTGTATCCTCGTCTGCTTTGCCTGTAATTTCAAGGACATCAAATCCTGAAAATTTGGAATAGGGCCCGAAATACCCTCCCACATTGGAGTCCATGGGGGCGCCTGTCAAAGGAGAAATTGTTGTGACAATGCTCTTGCCTCCTCCGGGATATCCCGGGGTACCGCCAAGGGGGCCTGAAGCAATACAAAGAGCATTTTCAGGATCATTCCACTTTGTACTGCCTGAAACAGCATGCCATAAAAGCCAGAGATCATATCCCTTGCCGCCGATAAATTTTTCTTTTACCTTTTTATCAATGTCTTTTATGGAAATATCAGATGATGAAACATTAACATGAAGGGATTTATCCGTGTATCCGTTTTTAATCACGGGATGTTCATAGGACAATGATTTAATTTCGTTTAACTTTAATTCAGCCATTTTATGCTCCTTGAATTATTAGTGCCCTACCCCTGAATTTCTATAATAAAAAACAAGAAATTGAAACAGGCACATGGGTTACGGGCATAGCTCTCTTTAGTCTGATTTGGCCATTTTTGTTTTCTGCGTTTATTTCAAACCCTCTTCACCGCCAAAATCACGGTACAAGGACAATTCATCGGCAACAATTTTATCATTTTCCTTTTCATTATTTGTGGTAAATCTTGCAATGATTTCGCCAAGCCCCGGCCCTAACATAAAGCCCTGGCCGCACATGCCCGTTGCATGGAAAAGCCCTTTAACATCATTGTTCCACCCCATGACCGGTGCTCCGTCAGGTGTCATGGGATATAAACCGCGCCATACACGGCGTACCCTGACATTTTTCAATCTTGGCAAAAGATTGACCATTCTCGCACTGACCTGGGGAAGAAATACCGAAGTTTCCCTTTTGTCAGTGCCTAAAATCGGCGGATCAGGCGTTATGCAAAAAACAATCTGGCCGTGCGGGTTCTGGTAAAAATAGTAATTTTTTGATCCGGGCCCGGGTCTTAAGTCAATGATCATGCATTTGAAAAAAGGTTGTACAGGCTCTGTAATTGCGCCTTCATGGGAATCGGGAAAAACAGGAATGTCAACGCCTGCAAGTTTTCCAAGATCCCTTGAAAAAGGACCTGCGGCATCTATCACAACAGGGCTTGCATAACTGTCTTTGTCCGTTTCCACACCTGTGATTTTGCCGTTTTCAATATTTATGGCCTTTACGGATTCGTTAAAATAAAAATCAACGTTCCCAGTTGCAAGGGTTTTTCTGTAAAATGCGTTAATGGCAAGAAGCGGAGATGCAGACCCGTCATCCGGTGAAAAAGTACCGCCCATAAGCCCTTCTCTGTTTATCCCGGGAGCAATTTCTGCCACACTTGCCGCATCAATATAGTCAATATTGAGGTTGTTTTCTTTCTGAATGGATAAAATTCCCTTTAAAAGGTCCTCTTCCTGTTCTCTGTAAACTGCAAAAAGATAGCCGCCCTTCAGCCATTCAATATCATCACCGTGGGTTTCTTTCCATGTGGAAAAAATTTCAAGGGAGCGAAGGCCTGCCATAATTTTCCCAGGAGCTGAATGGGTCGCCCTTATACCGCCTATTGCGTGTTTATTCTCGCCCTGCCCCGGAGATGGATTTTTATCAATAACAGCTGTTTTTACACCCATTTCGCCTAATGCCATTGCAGCAGGAACGCCAATGGAGCCTGCTCCGACAATTATGATATCATATGTTTTCATTATTCATCATCTCCTTTTACCCCGGCAAGGGTGCCAAAGGGAACTTCCACAAAAAGGGGCCTGTCAGTCCTGTCAGTTACCTCTTTTAAATCAATGCCCTCATCCCTGAAAATTCTATGGATCATGGTTCGACATATCTTTGATCCACATGAACCCATTCCTGCACGGGTAACCGCCTTAAGCTGGTTCATGTCCCGCACGCCTTCCCTTATGGCCGCCCTGATTTCGCCTGCTGTAACCCTTTCGCACCTGCATATGACAGCTTCATCGGGAAGAGAAGAAGTATCTGTATCGGGCAGTTCTTTGAATTTTTCCTCCTGGACCACAATGCCCACGGCTTTTTTTGCAACTGCCTTGCCCATTTTTATCTGGACAAGAAGTGTTCCGGGAAATTTCTTTTTACGGGCGATCACCCTCTGGACTTCGTATCGGCCTATAACAGCTCCATCAATGTCTGTAACAATGATCTCATTTCCCTTTTCCACCTTTTCTTTCCAGATCTCATAGGGCAGAGTTACCGTTGGAAAGTCTTCATCATTGCGGAAATCAACAAGGGTGATTGCAAGGCCCGGGCAGACTGCAATACAGTTCATGCAGCCTATGCAATCATCTGTATTGGTTGCGTATGGAAGCCCTGTAATGACGTCATTTTCGGTTTTTATTATATTTCGCTCGCACACTGAAGTGCAGGGATTACATGGAATTTCCTGAAAACAGTGAAATACCGGCATAACGCCCTTGTCACCCTCTGGCAGCATTCTTGTTTTTGGAACACCGGGCTTTGATTTTAAAATTTTTGCCTTTTCCTCAAGCTCTTCTGGAATTTCTCCGTCAAACCTGCCAAGGGATTTTGCAATTTTAAGGCCTTCGATTTTTCCGGTGAACATTGCAGCAGATGCTTCTGCTATCTCCTGGGCATCTCCTGCTGAAAAAACATCCATGCCCCACTCTTTTGCCTTGAGATAAAATTCATTTACCTCATTAAGCCCTACTGCGATCAACACAGTATCTACTTCATAGGTTTTTTCCGTTCCGGGAACAACCTTCCATGAATCGTCAAGCTTTGCAATGGTAACCGATTCAACACATTCATCTCCATTTGCAGATAAAATTGTGTGACTTGTCAGAATGGGAACTCCAAGCCTTACAAGTTTGTCGGCATGGACTTTATACCCGCCTATTTCCGGCATTGCCTCTATTACGGCAACAACTTCAATGCCAGCCTGAAGTGCGTGGTAACCTGCAATAATTCCCACATTGCCACCGCCCACGATCAATATCCTTTCAGATGCTTTAATAAGATCGCGGTTCACAAGTGTCTGAAAAGCTCCTGCTCCGTAAACGCCGGGCAGGGTATTTCCGGGAAACGGGAGCATTTTTTCCCTTGCGCCCGTTGCAACAAGAAGTTTTTTCGGTTTTACCTTTATATATTCTTTTCCCCTTACAAGGCCTGCAATACCGTCGGAAAACACACCAACTGCAGTTGTGTTCAGCCATACTTCAACACAACTATTAAACTCTTCTAGCTGTTTTTCAAGGATATGCCCTATTTCAAATCCCCTTGTGCCTGCGTGGGAATCCTCAACCGAACCGAAAAATTTATGGGTCTGTAAAACAAGTTTACCGCCAAGTCTGTCCTTGTCATCAACAAGAAGGGCATCAATGCCAAGTTTCCCAAGTTCAAGGGCTGCAGAAAGACCTGCAGGCCCGCCGCCTATAATAAGGACATCAACCTCTTTTGTTTGAACAGGGTTCAACTCAGGTACCGAATCGTCCTCAGGTACCTTTGGAAGGCCCTCAACACTTTTAATTTTCATTCCCTGAGCAAGGGGTGTCATGCAGGACTTCACCGGAAGCCCGTCTGCAATTACAAGACACTGTGAGCATTGACCGTTCGCACAGAACATGCCCTGGGGGCTGTTATCCTTTGGATGGTGCCCGAAAACATGGATTCCATTTGCAAAAAGAGCGGAGGAAATCATTTCATTCTCCTTTCCTTTAAGCTCTTTTCCATTCCAGAAAAAGGAGACATCCTTTCTTTCCGGAATATCAAGCACAGGATGTTTTTTTATTCTCTTGTCTGCCATTTTATTTTTCCTGCCTTTAAAATTTTTATATTTTCCCGGGGAATAAGGGAACTAAAAGAAAATAATATATGTGCCCTAAACCCCAATGTGGTGCTTTGAATGCAAATAATAAGTATTCAGCATCCCTCATCGTCAATGATTACAGCCCCCTGATGCTCTGATTCATCAGCAGGAGGATTAATGTTTACCGGTTGTTCAACAGGAGGTGAAGGAGCCGGTGTGGACTGTAATTTTTTTTCAGTTTGCAAAGAGGACTCGCCAGACTGCTGTTTCATCTGCTGTTGCAACTGATTCTTAATTTGCTGCTTTAACTGCTCCTGTATTTTTCCTTTTAACTGCAAAACAATCAATTTTCTTTCACTTGCAATAAATTTTGACCATAATTTTGAATTTTTAGGATCAATGGTTAAAGCCAGACGATATTTTTCACTGGCTTTTGTGTAATTTTTATTTAAAACCAATTGATCACCCTGTAATGTCAATTGATTACTTCTTGCATACTGACCCTTGAGAATTTTTTTATCATTTAAAAGAGCAAGAATCCCAGCTATTATTAAAAAAAACGCTATAAACACAATGACAAGTTTTTTATACGTCATCATAACCCCCAAAATGTTTTTTTACCTGATTAACCAGTATGTTAAAAAAACCAATAAAAAGTATGGCGATTGCCGTGATCAAAAGAATTGTTTTCCCAATTGATAACCCGAAAATATCATATAAAAAAACATGCCCCATTGCACCGGATTTATATATGGGACTTATTATATCAAAAACTTCTGAGAAAAAAAATGAACTGACCAGCATACCGAAAACAAAAACAAGGCCATCTATCCTGCCGCCACCCGTGGCGATTACGGATGTGGCCGGTCAGTACCCGCCCATCACCATACCGGCACCCAATATACACCCTGCTATAATATAAGAAAATATGTACGTTGCAGGGACATAGAGTAAACTTAAATCCAGCACGCCAATGGCAGAAGCTGAGAAAAGAAGAACCATGGCTGTAATAATGGCTGTAAACATTACTTTAACAACGGTTGCGTCCCTTAAATAGAACACTCCGGCTATTTTTCTGCAATTTGCAAGCCCCCCTGATTCCAGGGCAACTCCGAAAAAAAAGCCCAGGCAGACTGCAAGAAAAAAATCAATCGGAGAATTTACCAAATGTGCAAGTTTTATTATCGGTGCCATTATAACCATCCTTTTCTGACAAAATATGCTGTTGAATAACCACCAAAAAATACAGCAAGAAGAAATACCCATGAGCCCAATGAAAGCAATGATGCTCCGGTAAGCCCCTGACCGCTTGTACAGCCCAATCCCAGTCGCGAAGCAAATCCAACAAGAAGCCCGCCGCACAAAGCATAAACAAGCCTTTTTTTAGAAGAAATTTTTGGTCCCCTGCATATTTTTATACCAGCCCTGCCATGAATAAGAAATGAAAAAATTCCCCCCAAAAAAGTGCCGAGACCAAGATAAACCAGCCAGTAGTTAAGAGGATTTCTGCCGCCTGCAAAATAACGGCCGAAATATGTTGAACTTTCAATATGACCGGGAGCAAATACATGGCTGATATAAGCTGCAATACGGGTGATAAATGCTGAACCGCCAAGCCCCTTGCCACAAAGTAAAAAAGATGCAAAAAGGACAAACCCAAGCCCCATCCCCACCACATAGGGGTTGTTGTACTCTTTCATAAATGATTCCTCCTGAAAATTTTAACTTCAATTTATACGAAAAACTCCGCGCATCAGGGTGGATTTTTCATAATTTGTTGAGAGGTTGATCTGGGCCAATCCAGATCCGCCTCATGGCGGTTATATTTAACTTACGCAAAACTCATTGAATTAAGAGAGCTGGCAAATCGTCCGCCACTTCCAACTTGATCTGCTGATCTTCCATTCCCTGTCTTTCAGAATGATTGCGATTGCTCCGGCTCCATAGTTTACCTTTGCTGTGATGAACCTAACAGAATATTAATTGTCTTTTTTTTCATTGTCATCATCTCCTTTTAAAAAAATAAATCTATCTGTACTTATCTGTGTATACCTCTGCGTAACATAGTTATTTCAAAAGTGTCAATGACAAATGGAGAATGCCAACATTATGATTATGGCTGCTTATAATCATTCTCTTCCCATAAAAACCGACAAAGCTGAACCATTAAAAGCAGGAATCGCTAAAATTTTTTTTCCAATCCAGAGTGATCTGTAGTAAGCTTTGCCAGAAATTCAAATATTCCAGTCTCAGCGAA
>CAZLBE010000034.1:0-9259 GCA_964557635.1 uncultured Desulfobacterales bacterium | reverse complement strand
ACCGAAATTATTCCCTTTTTACCCGGCGCCACACTTTTTGAATAACCCGCAGTGGTACATCCGCATAAGCAAGGGGCAGTTTTTCAAGAGATTTTTCCGGTTTTGAAACCTCTCCGGCATGTGAGACTGTTAATGCAGCAAAACAGATTATACATATAAAAAGCGCTATTATACTTATTTGTTTGTTCATTGTGGTTCTCCTTTGTAAATATTCGTCATCAAGGCTGAGCAGGCATGATTTTTACCGCACATACTTTAAACTCAGGAATTTTACATACCGGATCAAGTGCAGTATTTGTCAGGCGGTTGGCTGCTGCTTTAGAATAATGAAAAGGCATAAAAACAACGCCGGGCAATATATTGTCAGAGACCCTTGCCTTTACAGGCACTTCTCCCCTGCGAGAAATGACTCTGACCTGTTCGTCCTGACTGATACCTAATTTTTCTGCATCCTGAAAAGAGATTTCCACAAAACATTCAGGGGCGCATTCGTTAAGTCCCGGGGTTTTCATGGTCATGGTGCCGGTATGGTAATGGTAGCGGAGTCTTCCCGTTGTGAGCACTAAGGGAAATTCAATATCCGGCGTTTCAGCAGGTGGGATATATTTAACTGCATGGAATTTTCCTCTGCCACAGGTAAATTTTTCTCTGTGCAGGATTGGTGTGCCAGGATGATCATATTGAGGGCATGGCCAGAAAAGTCCATCTTTTTCAATCCGTTCATAGCGGATTCCCCTGTAAGAAGGGGTAATATCTGCCATTTCGTTAAATATTTCCCGTGCATCTTTGTATTCAAAGGGAAAGCCCATTCGTTTGGCAAGTGCGCATATAATCTGCCAGTCTTCCCTTGCGTAGCCCGGAGGTGTCATTGCAGGTCTTACCCGCTGCACCCTTCGTTCGGTATTGGTAAATGTCCCATTTTTTTCTGCAAAACACGCTGAAGGGAGCACCACATCTGCAAGCATGGCTGTTTCGGTCATGAAAATATCCTGTACAACAAGAAAATCCAGGTTTTTCAAGGCCTTGTCAGTATGCCCGATATCAGGATCCGAGAGCATGGGGTTTTCTCCGATAATATACAATGCCTTTATTGTGCCGTCATATGCCATGGGCAGCATTTCAGTAAGGGTAAACCCTGGTTTTTCAGATAAATTTAAATCTGCTGAATTCGAATCTGCAATTTTCCACGCCTGAGCCATTTTTTCACGAACTGCAGTATCTGTAACGGATTGATACCCGGAAAAAACATTGGGAAGCGCTCCCATGTCGCATGCACCCTGTACATTATTCTGACCTCGCAGCGGATTAACACCGCCGCCTGCTATTCCCATGTTGCCGCACAGCATGGCGAGATTGGCAAGGGATTTTACATTATCGGTTCCGGTTGAATGCTGGGTGATTCCCATGCAGAATATGATGCCGGCAGCAGGTGCTGCTGCATAAAGTCTGGCAGCTTTAATAAGGTCTTCAGCCTTGATACCGGTTATAGATTCCACATATTCCGGAGTATATCCGGCAAGTGTTTTCTCAATTGTTTCAAATCCCTGTGTTCTTTCATCAATAAATTTTTTATCGTGAAGGCCTTCACTTATAATCACATGCATCATGCCATTGACCAGGCATACATCTGTTCCCGGATTCTGGAAAAGGCTGATATCTGCAAAATTACAGAGTTTTGTTTGCCTCGGATTAATCACAATCAGGCGTGTTCTGCCCGATATAATTGTCCGTTTGATAAAACTTGACATGACCGGATGATTTTCATCGGGATTGGCTCCTATAATGAGAATAAGGTCTGAATTTTCAACATCTGCGAGTGGATTTGTCATGGCACCGCTGCCAAATGAGGCTGCAAGTCCTGCAACAGTGGAAGCATGGCAGAGTCTGGCACAATGGTCAACATTATTGGTCTTTAAAACGGCCCGGGCAAATTTTTGAATAATATAATTTTCTTCATTTGTGATCCTTGCCGAGCTGAATACCCCGAGGCTGTCGCTTCCGTTAAGTTTTCCGATCTGTGTAAATTTTCGGGCAACAAGTTTTAGAGCTTCATCCCATGAGGCTTTCCGGAATTTTCCCTGTTCTTTAATCATGGGATATTTTAAGCGTTCTTCACTGTTTATGAAATCAAATCCAAAACGTCCCTTTACGCAAAGGCTGCCGTAGTTTGGCGAAGCGCCTTCAACGCCTGTCACCTTAAATACTCTGTTATTTTTTGTGTGGATATGAATCTGGCAGCCCACACCGCAATAACCGCAGGTTGTTCGTGTAATTTTTGTGTTTCTGCGCTCTGTTATGGAATCCGGGGTATTTTTTTCCATTAAAGCTCCTACCGGACATACCTGAACGCATTCCCCGCAGAAAACACAGTCGGAATCCCTGAGCGTAAGATCCGTACCTGCTATAATTTTTGTATTTTTTCCACGGAATCCAAAATCTATGGCATTATTCACCTGAATTTCCCTGCAGGCCTGAACACATCTTCCGCACAGGATACATCTTGAAAAATCCCTTACAATAAAAGGATTAACATCTTCAATGGAAAATTTATTTTCAGATGCAGGAAGATTTTCTGCCGTAACCTGATACCTGAATGCCAGATCCTGGAGTTTGCAGTCTCCCCACGCCGGACATAATTGGTCTGTTTTTTCCTCTTTCATGACTTTGAGTTGAAAATCAGTCCAGTTGTCTTCATCCATATTTCTTATTGCACAATTATGGTTCCCTGAAGCAAGCATCAACCTGATAATGGTTTTTCTTGCATTAACAACTGCCCGGGATTCAGTGTAAATAGCCATGCCCCTTGCTGCCGGCGCTGAACAGGCAGTTACAAGGTCTTTTCTGCCCTCAAGTTCAACAACACAAATTCTGCATGTTCCCGTTGGTGTGGCACCTTTTAGATAGCAAAGCGTAGGAATAAAAATATTGTTACGGCGTGCAACATCAAGAATCGTATCTCCCGGAGTAAAGGGAAATTTTTTTTCATTAATTGTTATTTCATTATTTTTTTTCATAATTAAAATTCCATTAGATACAGTCAAACGCACAGATCCCGCAGCCGCGGCACAGGGCAGATTCAATATACGCGTGACCGTCCGAAATTTTTGGTACAAGTCAGCTTAGAATGGATATGTATCCGGACAATCATAATGCATCTCCATAAATTTTATCCGCAGCAGGAACTGCCCTGACCACAGGAACCGCCGCATCCGCTTGAAACAAAAATTCTTACTGGCTGGAGTTCTTTATCATTAAAATAAGATTTGACCTGTTCCTGAGCTGTTTTGGTTACTTTTATCATTTTAATTCTCCTTTAAAAGATTTGAGCAAAGTTTATGTTTTTTTCACAAGTCGTTGATTCGGACCAAGGGCTTTGACACTTTCTGTCACCTCTTTTGCAACTTTTACAAACTTATTTGCTTCGGCAGAGGATATCCATGAAAAGTGAAGCCTGCCTTTTTCGATTCCGATATGTTCAAGAAAATTTCCCAATAAGATAAATTTTCGTCTTGCATAATAATTACCTTCCACGTAATGGCATTCCCCGGGATGACAGCCGGAAACCCATACTCCGTCACATCCTTCCCTGAAGGCTGACAGGATTAATTCAGGATCAATTCTTCCTGTGCATGGAACTTTTACAACACGAAAGTCAGGTGGATATTGCATTCTGCTGACACCTGCAAGATCTGCAGCGCCATAACTGCACCAATTACACAAAAACGCTGCAATTTTTATTTGTTTTTCAGCCATAAACAATCTCTCCTTGTTTTTCAACTTCTTCATTCATTGCAGAAATCTGTGCAAATATCTGATTAAAATCAAACCCGTCAAGATGAATTGCCTTTGACCGGCAGGAAGCCATACACAGGCCGCATCCCTTGCATAATACCGAATTAATATGGGCTTTTCCCTTATATCTTCCTTCATCCTCAAATGAAGGTGCGGAATAGGGGCAGACAGATATGCATACGCCGCAGGAACTGCACCTTAAAGGATCCACATGCGCCACAGTACCGCTTGTATGAATACTCTCTTTTGCAAGCAGAGTTACAGCGCGGGAAGCTGCTGCCTGTCCATGGGCAATGGCTTCATCAACCGGTTTCGGATAGTGTGCCATCCCGCATAAAAACACACCGTCCGTGGCAAATTCCGATGGTCCGAGCTTGGCATGACGTTCCACGAAAAAACCATCCTCATTCAAAGGAACTTTAAAAAAATTGGCAAGACGTTCATCCCGGTTTGGAACAATGGCCGTTGCAAGGACTATCAGATCAGCTTCAATTTCAATCGGCCGGTTCAATAAAGGTTCTGTCATATTAATGAGAAGACTGCCGTCCTTTACATGCACATCAGGTTTATTATTTAAGGAATAACGGATAAAAATAATCCCTGCTTCACGGGCCTGCTGATACTTGTACTCCCTTTCTCCATAGGTTCTTATGTCTCTGTAAAGAATATAGATGGCAATTTCGGGATTTCGTTTTTTCAGTTCAAGGGCGTTTCTAATGGAGTGGGTGCAGCACACTCTGGAGCAATACGGACGGTCAGGCTGTCTTGAACCCACGCACTGAATAAACACCGCTGATTTAATTTTTTTAAAGGAAGTATTGTCTTTAATGAATTTTTCATCAAGCTCAAGGTTTGTGATAACTCTTTTGTCCGTTCCATAGCAGTATTCATCCGTTTTAAAAGGCAATGCTCCTGTGGCAATTACACTTACTCCATGTTCAATGAATAAAGTTTTTTTATTACAGATTAATTTCGATTTAAAATTACCCACAAATCCTTCAACCTGCTCAAGGGTAGTATTAAGGTGAATATGGATGTTCTTATTGGATTTTATTGTTTCTATTAAAGAAGAAAGCTTTTGTTGAATATTCTCTCCCTTAAAAGTCTGATAAAGATGGTTTGCCATACCACCAAGTTTTGTGTCTTTTTCAATAACATGTACTTTATATCCCTGCTCACCAAGAATTTCAGCAGCAGCAAGTCCGGAAAGACCTCCTCCCACAACCATAGCCACAGAATTGACTCTAAGCTCTTCCTCCTGTAATGGTTTCAGCAGTGCAGCCTTTGCCACGGACATGCGTACAAGATCCTTTGCCTTTTGGGTTGCAAGTTCCGGCGTGTCCCTGTGAACCCAGGAAACATGATTTCTTATGTTGGCCATTTCAAACAAATATTTGTTAAGACCGGCATTGATTAAAGTTTCCTGGAAAAGCGGTTCATGGGTTTTAGGTGAACAGGATGCAACAACAACCCTGTTAAGATGATGAGCCTTGATAATATTGGTCATGGCATCCTGGGTATCCTGGGAACAAGTATAAAGATTGTCAGTAGAATACTCCACATATGGAAGTGTTGAAGCATAGGCACTTACTTGCGGGACATTAACAATTCCGTTGATATTTGAGCCGCATTTACATATAAACACTCCGATTCTCGGCCTTTCTCCAATAACATTTATTTCAGGAATTTTTTCAGGTTTAATTGTAAGGCTGTTTCTCGAATCACTGAGCAGCGCTCCTGCTTCACCGGCAGCAGCAGAGGCATCCACCACACTCTGGGGAATATCCTTGGGATTCTGGAATGCCCCGCACACAAAAAAACCTTTTCTATTTGTTTCAACCGGAGCAAAACTTGTTGTGGCGGCAAAATTGCCCTCAGTAAGTTCAATTCCAAGTCTGTTCGCCATATCAACAGTTTCAGGTGATATTTCAAGACCTATGGAAAGGACTATTATATCAAAGGTTTCTTTTATCAGGTCACCCTTTTCAGTCATATACCTTATAAGCAGTTCATCTGAAACGGGATCCGGCTCAACACTGTGAACTCTTGACCTTATAAGTCTTACCCCCTGATTAACAGCATTGTTCAAAGAATGTTCAAAATCCTTGCCATGGGTTCTCATATCCATATAAAAAATAGCACAGTCCAGATCACTTACTGCATGCTCCTTTGCAATAACAGCTTCCTTGAGTGAATACATGCAGCAGACCGAAGAACAATACTTATTATCGCATCTGTTCATATCCCTTGAACCCACACACTGGAACCAGGCAATTTTTTTTGGTTCTCTGTGATCGGATAATTTTACGAGATGTCCTTCAGTAGGCCCTGATGCCGACAATAAGCGTTCAAACTCCATGGCAGTCATGACATTGGGATGCTCTGCGTACTGATAGCTGACAAACCCTGAGGGGTCAAAGGGCTTAAACCCGGGAGACAGAATCATTGCGCCCACTTCAAGTTCAATTATCTCATCCTCCATTGTGTGATCAATGGCATCCATCTGGCATACATCTTTACACACCCCGCATTTCCCTGTTTTAAAATGCATGCAAACATCGCGGTCAATGGCGGGATTGTTCGGAACAGCCTGTGCGTATGGCACATAAATCGGCTTTCTTCCCTTAAGTCCCATTTCATATTCCGAGGGAATAAGCTTGGGATGCTGCTTTGTAAATTCCTTATTAATTTTTTCAAGAGTTATGTGGCCTGTAGGGCATACGGAAGCGCATGCACCGCATGCCATGCACATATCGCTTTGCAGATGAAAGGGAGTATCAACTTTCATGTCAAGGCCGCGCCCCGTAAGACTTATGGCACTGTTTCCAACCTTTTCACACATGCGCACACAAAGTCCGCATAAAATACAATCGTCATTCCCTAAAGGAAAACGCGGTTTTTTAATGCCATATTTTTCAGCAAGCCCTTTTAGAAGAGAGACATCCGGGCATCTTGCATAGAGCATTTCAACAATGAGTTTACGCCCCTTGTGCACCGCATCCGTGTCGGTGAAAACCTCCATTCCCTCCCAGATAGGATAATTGCAGGAGGTGACAAATTTTGTCCGTCTGCCGTCAAAAACCTCAACTGTACACATCCGGCACATACCAGCAGGTTCAAGTGCCTTATGGTGGCACAGGGTTGGAATCTCAATTCCGTATTTTTCAGCAACCTGAAGAATATACTGGCCTTCTTCGCCCTGAACTTCTTTATTATTAATCTTAAAGTTAATCACGGATATTATCCTTTTATACCGCCTTTTATGCCGCCTCAGTCATCTGTGTTACAGGACAGGCTTCAACGCAGGCACCGCACCCGGTGCAGCGGTCAAGATTTATACTGCGGGCATGTTTCTTAATCTTAACTTTAATATGACCTGCTGAACCCTGAACGGATTCTATGTCTGCATAGGTAATAAGTTCAATGTTTACATGCCGGCCTACCTCAACGAGTTTGGGTGACATAATGCACATGGAGCAGTCATTTGTCGGAAAAGTTTTGTCTAATTGAGACATGGCTCCTCCGACAGCCGGGGTTTTTTCCACCATATATACATAGAATCCCGAGTCAGCGAGATCAAGGGCAGCCTGAATACCGGCAATACCGCCTCCTGCCACAAGGACTGAGCCCACTGTCTGTGATAAGCCCACTGTCTGTTGTTTTGTACTCATAAACATCTCCTCAAGGAAAATTAATTCCTTTTATAGTTCGTATTCCGCGAGATCCGGTCCAAGATATGTCCGTTCGTTTTCGCCGAGAATCCCCATGGAAAGGCAGATCAGAGTCCATAAGTGCACTGTATGATAATCAGCCTTATAGTGTTTTGCGAGATCCAGAATCTGGGAGTGGCAGTTGTGGCAGGGAGTGACAACATAATCTGCGCCTGTTGCCATGATCTGGTTAAACTTTATTTCACCAAAACTATGGCGTTCATCTGTATATCCTGCCTGAAGCGCTCCGCCTCCGCCTCCGCAGCAAAAATTATTGGATTTATTTGGAACCATGTCTACGAAATTTTCTTCACCAACAACCTTTTTGACTACATATCTCAAGTCATCAGCCATGGGGTCGCCCAAGGATTTGCGGATAAGATTACACGGGTCCTGAACAGTAAATTTTATACCTGCACTATTCCAGTCTGAATTGACCTTAAGTTTTCCTTCCCGTATCCATTTTGCATAGTATTCAACAATGCTTTTAAATTCAAAATTATGAGGGATATTAAATTTTTTAAGGCCTTCCCAGACAGCAAAAAAGGAGTGGCCGCATTCAGTATTGAGAAAGACTTTGCATCCTAATTTATCAATATGTTCTGCTTCTGCTCTTACGATTTTTTCCCAGGACGCGTCATCGGCGAGAAACATGCAGTAATTCTCACCACCCCAATATTTAGAATAATATGTCCAGTCAGCCCCGACCTTGTGAAGAATTTTCCACAGAGGAAGCATTTCATCCGGTTCGGTTACAGGCTCCCTTGAGTTCTGATTCAGGGCAAAAAATGCTCCTTCCCGATCGATATCCGCTTTCAGGTCTTCAAAACCTTCCTGCTCACGGCACTCTTCAGCAAGATCATCCACCGTGAATTTAAGATCTTCAAAAGGGACACCCATGGCGCCGCCCTGGGATTTTATATGCTGATCACATGATCTTAAAATTCCTTTGGGCCTTTCTTCCCTGGGCCACTGAGATCGAAGATAAAATGTAAGTTGTGGAATGTTCAGGTGCATGGGACAGACCTCATAACACCTGTTGCACATGGTACAGACCCAGACCCATGGATGTCGTTCAAGTTCCTCATCCATGCCTAATACAGCCATGCGTATGAATTTTCTTGGGTCCATATTCATGATGCCGGTGGCAGGACAGCCACTGGAACAGGCACCACAGGTAAGGCAGGCAGTTAAGTTTCCATCGGGAACAAGTTCTTTTACTTTTTCACTTATCCCATTGTCGGCTTTTTCAAGTCGTAATATATCCAGCATAATACATTCCTCCAGGGGTTGAAAATTTCTTATATTCAAGCCCATGACCCTGATACAAAAGGGAATAGTATGTCTGCCGGTATGCTTATTATTACATGACAGCCACCGCTTCCCCGTAAATTTTTTGCATCTGCCGGTCACGGGCAGTGCTATTTAAAAAAACTCATTGTTTTTCGGGGAAACGGTGCATTTTGTTCTCCATTAATTGTTCAGCTGATTGTTCAGCTGATTGCTCAGTTAGTACCTTATTCCTGAATTCCTGTCATAAAAAAAATAAGAAAATTTTTAGGTTACGGGAATCGCCGGTTTAAAAGTCAGCATAAAATCCTGATCAATTATTTATAGTTTATTTTCAAAAATAAAAATATAGAAAATTTAGCAAATAGATAATTTATATATGATTCATGAATGTTATTGGAATGTTAAATAATGCCTGACCGAAAACCCCGGTTTTTCAAAAAAGCGCGGATAAATCGTCGGTCATT
>CAZLBE010000033.1:0-9308 GCA_964557635.1 uncultured Desulfobacterales bacterium | reverse complement strand
CTTATCAGAATCCAAAATCGATCTGTCCCCAGCACCAGATGATTCTGCCGAGAATCATCAAAGGATAAAAAAATAAAATTAAAATTAAAGAAATTTTAACAAGGAGCTGCAAGCCATGAGCAAACCTGAAAACATTAAAATTGACAAAACCGATGGTGTTGCAAGAATCGTTCTTGACAGGCCCAAACACAATGTCTTGAATATTGAGATGATGAACGAGCTTAATGCTGAGCTGGATAAAATAGCAGAAGATGATGATTTGAAATGCCTTGTAATATCCGGTGAAGGCAGAAGTTTCTGCGCAGGTGTGGAGGTATCTGATCACAAACCTGAAATGGTTGATGAGATGGTGTCTGTTTTTAACACAATTTTTAAAAACATCAATAAAATTGATATCCCTGTCATTGCCGCAGTAAACGGTGCCTGTCTTGGCGGCGGCATGGAAGTTGCCATTGCCTGCGATATAGTGATTGCATCTGAAAAGGCAATTTTCGGGCAGCCTGAAATAAAACTTGGTTTTTTCCCGCCCTATGCAGTACTTCGTCTGCCAGAACTTGTCGGTACGGCAAAGGCAATTGAGATATGCACCACGGGCAGGACATACAGTGCAGAAGAGGCAAAACACATGGGTTTTATCTCTCAGACAGCACCTGTGGATGATTTTGCGGAAACTATTGAAAAGACCGTAAAGGAAATCTCATATTCAAGCCCACTTATCATAAGGCTTAATAAACGTGCCGTAAAACGCCATCTTGGAACAAATTTTTCACAGGGCGTTGATCTTGTCAGCAATTATTTCTTAAACACCATGATGAAAACAGAGGATACTCTTGAAGGAATAAAAAGCTTTGAAGAAAAAAGCAAACCGGTCTGGAAAAATAAATAAATATTGATTTGCAGTATCAGGCAACATGATTTTTCAGGACAGGGTAGAAATAAATTCTGCCCCTGCAGTGCACAATTAATATTCATTGCACTGCAGGGGTGGATCCTATATCCGCCTTTAATACGGATGAAGATGCAAAAATAAAATGCAAAACAAATAAAATGCAAAACAATGAACAGCTTTCTGCCACACAAACCGGGATTGATGCGGCACAGACCGAAACTGACCGGCTAATTAAAATGGCTCAATCTGCAGGTGCAATGGATGCTTCAGTCATTTCCACAAAAAAAATCGTCGTGGAAGACAGACTCGCAAAGCTCTGCAGAGATCCGGGATGCGAAAATTACGGCCTTTCCATGAGCTGCCCACCCCATGTATCAGGCCCTTCAGGATTTAGAAGGCTTCTGGATGATTATAATCAAGCCATTGTTTTTAAAATAGACGTGCCATATGATGCCCTTTTTTCCAGTGAAAGAGATGACTGGTTTCGCCTTCTCCATGAAATTGCATCGGGAATTGAAAACGCTGCTGTTGAAACAGGATATAAAAATTCAAGGGCATTTGCCGGCGGATCATGCAAACAGATATTCTGCTATGACCAAATTGACTGCGAGGTTGTTGCCCGTAATGGAAAATGCCGGCATCCCCTACACGCAAGACCGTCCATGTCGGGCTTTGGCATAAATGTAAAAAAATTAATGAAAACCGCTGGCTTTGAAATGGACGATTCCAAAACTTCTCCCAACAACAAACCCTCAACTGGAACACTTTCCGGACTGGTATTGATCGGCTGAATTATTTAAGAAAAACCTCTGCTGCCCGTCTAAGCAATGGCTGTTCAAGTCCCCTCTGTTCCGCACATAAAAGCACTTCATTGATCACATCAATTATTACAGCATTTGAAAAACCAAAAATATCTCCGAAGTTGTCAAAATTTTTCTTTAATTATCCGGATGTTACAACTTTTGATCATAAGCTGGGGGATTGAAATTGGACAGGTGTTTGGGAATTTTCCCATACTTTCTTCAAATCAAGTTTTTATATGGTTTGACCGATTAGTTTTAATATAGATGTAAATAGGTGTAAAAATTCCATGGAGGGAAGCAATCATGAAAATCCAGAGCGCCATAACGGCATTTTCTTCTAACAACCAGTTTGAGCAAATGGATCTGTCTTTTAATAAAAAAACCCGAAAACAAAGTGTCAGTCAAAACAGGTCAGGGCAAAGCCGTATCCAACTCAACCGCGCTATGACCGGAGACTCACAGCCGTTACCCCGGATTATTGTTGATCGAGTGAGCATTCAACAGAATAAAAGCATGGAATATCAATCCAATTATTCTGCCCAAATTTCGAGCCATTCGTCTGTGAAATCTTTGTCATCGGACAAGAATGTTGAGTATGCCCAGCAATATGCAATGGAAAAGCTGGTTGGCGGGATCATCGACAAACATGCGGTAATCAGTCGGATTCAACGCAAAGAGGATATCCCGTTGTCAAACAGTAAGGGTATAATTCCGGAAACATTACAGAGCAATACAGCCGGTGACCGGACTCAAAACCAGACATCACGGGAATGGAATATGTCACTCACCAGGACAGATATTCATTTTGAGGATCAAAGTGTTCAATTTGCCTCTAAAGGCCAGGTGGCCACAGAGGATGGAAGGACTATTGACTTTTCCCTTGATATGTCTTTGAATCGCTCTTTTTTATCCCGCAGGGAAGAACAAACCCTTGTGCACCGGTGGCAGGAGACAATTTCCCTTACAGACCCTCTAATTATCAGTCTAAATGGCAAAGTTCCCCAATTGTCCGATGCCCGGTTTGAGTTTGATCTAAATTCAGACGGAAAAGCTGAAAATATTAATTTTGTCAGTCCCGGCAGTGGGTTTTTAGCCTTTGATAAAAATCATGATAACCGGATTAATGATGGATCTGAGCTGTTCGGACCTGGAACAGGCAACGGGTTTGAAGAACTGGCAGCCTATGATCAGGACCAAAACCACTGGATCGATGAAAACGATGCTGTTTTTTCACAACTTTCCGTGTGGACAAAAGATGATCAGGGCAATGATCAGCTCATTTCTTTAAAGGATGCCGGCCTGGGAGCCATTGCACTGGATTATGCTGCCACAACATTCAGTTTAACCGGTGAAGACAACGTCCTGCAGGGCAAACTGCAGCGCACTGGAGTTTTTTTATTTGAAAATGGTCAGGTGGGGTCTGTTCAACAGATTGACCTTGCGTCTCATGAACCAGAACCTGTTCAAGAGCGTGAAACAACTAATCCTCAAAACCTTTTAAATTCATCACCTGCACCTGCACCGCAAATGTTTCAATCTGTCCCTGTAACCGAACAGCCCGGGTCTGAAGATGCTGCCAATCCACTAAAGGATCTTAAGGACAGAATTGAAAAGTTAAAAAAAGAGATGGCGCAGTTGTTTGAATCCATGAATCCTGTGACTACCTAGAAAAAATCCATGCATGGCAGTCATCAGGATTACCATGGGATCAAGATAACTTATTTTTTAAAAAACCCCTCTGCCGCCCGTCTCAGCAATGGCAGTTCAAGCCCCCTCTGTTCCGCGCATAAAAGCACTTCACTGATTACGCCAATAATATTCGGTGGAATATCATCATCTGACCATTGATTACTGATTTTTTTAAATAAAGAGCCAAGATTTTTTCCTTTTCTTGCAGCTTTCCCTGCTTTTTTACCAAACTCATGTAAAGGCCCTTCAAGGGAAAAAGCAATCAGAGAAGAATTCCAGACAACACTTGATGCGGTAAATGTCTCAGGTGATGCGCCAAGGGCAAGGCCCATGGTTCTTGCCTCCTCAGATGCCGAGGCCATTAAGTATGCAAAAGATAAAAACCCTTCTGAGTTATCAAGACCTGCAAGGTAATTGATACATACTGCATAAACCCTGGCAAGGATGTCTGCAGTCTGAACTCCTATTGGATCTTTTGAAAAAATTGTTGTAACATTTGGAGCAGTAAACATATCCCCGAGGTTTTCAAGATTTTTTTCCGGACCTGCAAGGGTTCCGATCATTTTGTTTGATTCAATAAAATCTTCCGGTTCAACGGCACCTGCAAGCGTATAAACTTCCACGTCCTCCCTGCCGAATTCAACAATAATATTCTGAACAAGATGGTATGGCAGTACATGAATTTTCCGGATAAATGCCCTTGCCGTAACAATTATTTTCACAGGCTGTTCCGATACTTCCGCGATACTGCGAATATTTGACTCAAAATCTTCCGGTTTCACTGCCACAATGATCTCGCTTGCCTTTCTAAAGGCGCTGTGGGAATCGGAAGTGACAAAAACATTCTTAGGCAAAGATTTTTCAGCAAATTCAGCCGGGCCATGCCGTGTTTTCCCCATTATTTCAATGAGATCACGATCAGGATCAAATATTGTTATGCTGGCATTATTGTATTTTTTATCCTCAAGAAAACGGTTCCCGATATGAAAAGCCAAAGCAAATCCCCATTTTCCGGCTCCTGCAATAACAAGATTCTGATCGGCCGTAGGAGAGTAAAGTCTTCTGTCACCATGCGTTGCATAATAGTTAAGTGCTTTCTCATCTTTTACACCGGGAAGTCCTGTTTCATCCTTTGCAAAACGATTTAAAATCCCCCGTTTTTTCAAAAGCCCGAGACCGTCCTTTACGACATCATCAATGGAATTTTCAACAATATAATCTTCAAAATCAGGGGGATGGCCAAAGGTTTTAACATGGTATTCCTCAATGGATTTCATCTCATAATCAACAGCTTCTGCAAGATTTTTATTCCTGTTTTTCCTTGCACGTACAAGCCCCCTTGCCACAACCTGAATGGACATGATTTTTTTTGTATGTGCTATTTCCCTGATTGATGCAAGGGCTGTAAATTCATCAAAATCGATCCCGCTTTTTTCATTGGCATAGTTCTTTTTAAGTTCACTTAAAAGCATCGGTTCAGGAAGGGAAATATATGCCCTGCCGTAAATATTTTCAAGTGATCTCCATAAAAACGATTTTGGATGAAATGGAAATTTAATCAAAGTCCTGAAAAAGCCCATACCCTTAATCCAGGTTAAACCACCTTTTCCTGAACACATCATCCTGTCTTCGGGAACGGCTGAATAGGATATGGCAACGGGCTGAATAACAAGATCCCTGTCAGTATCTATCGCACCTTTTAACGTCACAAGTCGTTTGGGATATCTGAGACTGCCGTCCCTTGTTCTTGCGCCACCCTTCCAGGCCTCAAGAAATATTCCCTGCTGTTCACCTGATCTTGACAGAGCACTGCAGTAATTGTACAGGGCTGCCATTTGAACTTTTGAAGCGCCTTTTCTTATAACAACATATGAGCCGGTCATGAGAAGCTTTGCAATGCTATCCACCGCCATCATGTTCTGTCCTGCGGCAAAAACGGGAAGACCCATTTTAAGATACTGCCATAAAAGATCAAGAACAAATTCATCAAGATGTGATGAATGATTTATAAGAAATACTACGCCGCATCCCTTATCCATATGATTTTTAAGTTGATCTGTATATTTTAATTCACGACCATCAGGAGATGTGAAAGGAAGCAAAGGGTTCTGATGTTTAAAAAGATGGCCGAAAATAAGGGCAATGGCCGAGGCAACTTTTAAATGAGTCTCGCGGTTGTAACGTATTGCAATCTCATTGATGATGCTTTCGATCTCTTTTTTATCAACAGTTTCACCGTCCCTCTGCAACTGCGCCATGGTCAATTCAACGGCAAGGTGGCTGATTTTATCTGCATTTTCCCAGACAGAAGGAATATCCTTAAACTGTTCAGCATAGCTTCTGCCTGCATTGCTTGCTTCAATACGTTGAGCAATGGAGACAAAATTGATACGATTAACCAGATCTGCAATAATTTTTGCAAAAAATCTTTTATAAAACGGTTTGCGCTTTTTACTCACAGGTACAAATTATCCTTTTATGCAGCCATGGCTTCAGGATTCAGATGGGCTGTAATTTTCTTTTCTATTTTTTTAAACACAAAAAGAAGCCCGTAAACAAGCACAAGGTAAATTACAGCAGCAGTGATGAAAATCTCGTAAAATGCGAATGTCCTTGAAGCAATTAATCTTGCAACACCTGTAATATCCATTAGGGTTATGATTGAAACAAGGGAGGTTGCCTGAAGCAGAAAAACCACCTCATTTGTATAGGCAGGCCAGGCTATTCTCAGGGCAGCCGGCATGATTATTCTCCTGTAGAGAAGAAACCCTGACATTCCACAGGCCCTTGCAGCTTCTATCTCACCAAAATCCACGCCCTCTATTCCTCCCCTTAAAATTTCAGAACTGTAGGCAGCCGTATTTAAGGCAAGGGAAAGAACCGCGCAAAAAAAGGGTTTCCTGAAAAAATACCATAACCCAACATGACTTAAAGCACTCTGAAACTGTCCGCTTCCATAGTAGATTATAAAAATCTGAACAAGAAGAGGAGTTCCCCTGAAATAAAAAACAAAACTTTTCACCGGCAGCCGTATAAACTTGTTTTTTGACACACTCATGATGGACAGGAAAAGGGCCATGACAAAACCTGCTGCCACACTTAAAACAGTAATTTCCAGTGTTATAACGGTCCCGTCAAGCAGCTTTGGTATGTTATTTGTGATAACGGAAATATCCATTTTTATTCCTTTCTTATGCCTCGGCTGGCTCTCTTCTCAGCCCATTGCTGGAACCCGATGGAGAGAATGGTTATTAAAAGATATATCAAAGAAGCTGCAAAATAGCAGGAAAAAGGCTTGTGGGTACTTCTTGCAGCTATACCGGCATTCATGAGAAGTTCGGGCAGCTGGATAACGGAAATAAGAGCAGTTGCCTTGATGAGAACCATCCATACATTACTTAAACCGGGAATGGCAAATCTCCACATCTGGGGAAGCAGTATCCTCCTGAAGGAAAGAACCGCGCTCATACCGCATGCACGTGCAGCTTCCATCTGTCCCCTTGGTACGGCAAGAAATGCGCCGCGATACACCTCAGTGGTAAATGCACCATAGATAAAACCAAGGGTAAGTATGCCTGCAACCATTGGATTTAAATCCACATAAATATTTTTACCGAAAAAAGCTGCAATATCCTGAATCAATGTAGGAGCACCATAGTAGACAAGAAGTATGGATACAAGTTCGGGAACGCCCCTCATCACAGTGGTATATGTTTCTGCAATAACAGAAAGGAACTTAACTTTAGACAATTTAAAAAGTGAGCCTATAAGTCCTAATAACAGAGCAATAAGCAATGCTCCTATACCAACAACAATGGTGAGCTTTGCCCCTTTAACGAGAAGAAAACCATAGCCATGAAGATCAAACATTGTCGGATTTCCTTTTAAAAGACAATCAATCAATAACAAAAAATTGAAGAATCTTCAATTAAAAAAAATATCTAATCACCATAAACATCAAAGTCAAAATACTTTGCATTGATCTTTTTGTATGTACCATCGGCACGGATTTTATCTATGGCAGTGTTAAAAAGATTTACAAGCGCAGTATCGCCCTTTCTTACAGCAATGCCAATACCTTCACCAAACCACTTGGGATCATTGAACCCGGGTCCGACAAATTCAAAATCTTTCCCCATTGGTTTACTTAAAAATCCACCGTTGAGCACAACCGAATCAGCAACAACGAGATCAACCCTGCCGGAAACAAGGTCAAGGTTCGCTTCATCCTGGGTTGTATAGGATTTTACTGTTGCAACCTTGCCAAATTCATCGTTTGCAAAATTTGCTGCAACGGTTCCCCTCTGAACACCTATGATTTTACCCTTAAGACCTGCCTTGGTAATTTTAAAATCAGAGCCTTTTTTTGCAACAAATTTTGCAGGTGTACTATAATACTTATGGGTAAAACTAACTTTTTTCTTACGTTCGTCAGTGATGGACATGGATGCTATTATGCAGTCAAATTTCTTCGCAACAAGTCCCGGGATAAGACCGTCCCAGTCCTGAACAACAAATTTATACTTAACACCTGCAGATTTACACAGAGCTTTTGCAATATCAATATCAAATCCCTGAACCTTGCCGTTTTTATCAACATAATTGAACGGAGGATATGCGCCCTCAGTTCCAATGCGGATCATTTTTATTTTACTGCCGGCAAAGGCAGACGTTGTCCCTGCGATGGTAAGACATAATACAATTGCAAACAAAATTAATTTTTTCATTTTTTTCTCCTTTTTTACAAAAATAGTTTAAATAGCATTTAGAGCCTTACCACTGAATTTCTGTAAAAAAACAAGAAACTGAGGAAAGGCACATGGGTTACGGGCATAGCTCGCTTTAGATAAGATTAGATAAAAACTGCCTGCATCTTTCAGAATCAGGGTGTGAAAAAATATAATCCGGCGGCCCCTCGGCCTCAATCACACCTTTATCAAGAAAAATAATGTTCGACGAAACCTCCTTTGCAAAACCCATCTCATGGGTGGCTACGATCATTGTACGTCCCTCTTTCACAAGATTCTGCATAACCCTTAAAACCTCACCTACAAGTTCAGGGTCAAGGGCCGAGGTAGGTTCATCAAAAAGCAGAACATCCGGATCCATGGCAAGGGCACGGGCAATGGCTGCCCTCTGCTGCTGACCGCCTGAAAGCTGTGCCGGGAAATAATGTGATCTTTCGGCAATACCCACTTTTTCAAGTAATTCCATTGCATACTCTTTTGACTCTTTTTTGGGTCTTTTAAGAACATGCACCGGCGCTTCCATGATATTTTCAAGAATAGTCATGTGTGACCACAAATTAAAATGCTGAAACACCATCCCTAATTTTGTCCTTATTCTGTCCACCTGCTTTTTATCGGAAGGTACTATCTTTCCAAGGCGGTTTTTAATCATCTTAAGGTTTTCTCCACCCACATGTATTTCCCCTGCTGTGGGTATTTCAAGCAGGTTCATGCACCTTAAAAAAGTGCTTTTCCCGGACCCGCTTGATCCTATCAGGGTTATAACATCGCCTTCATGGGCTTCCATTGATATTCCCTTTAACACTTCAAGTTCACCAAAATTTTTATAAAGGTCTTTCACAATCAAAGCATCCGGGGCTGTATTGCTCAATATTCACCTCATTATGATAAAATTTTATACCTGCAGGCACACCCAACAGGAAACAAAAAAATAATGCAGCTTTCCCCATATCCTGCAACACTTATTACAATAATTGTTCCTGAAATCGAAAATACAGTATCAGGTAAATTTTCCCAAATCAAGTTTTTTATATGAAACTCCTTCAAAGTACATTTTGTTTCATATAACGGCCATGAGGCAGATCTGGAGCAAAATCCAGTAACCACTCAACAAATATATAAGACTGAAAGTGAGAAGCCAATACAATGCTATAAATTTGCATTCTATTTCTTATAGAA
>CAZLBE010000032.1:0-9321 GCA_964557635.1 uncultured Desulfobacterales bacterium | reverse complement strand
GTCAAGCGCATAAGCCTGCAGCAGAAGCTTAAAAGGTTTATGCAAAAATACAAACTAACCGTTCACAGTCAATTCGTGAATAGTAAGCGTTTACAATAAAAAAAACCCTCCTTGTTAATAAACACAACAGGGAGGGGTTATAAGCGGTTGTCTATCCTGATCAACATCTATTTTACAATTTCAAATACATCTGAAAGTTCAGGATTGAATTAAAATATTTTTAAAGTTCAAGCCAGGAATCAGAGTACAATGTTTCTCCAAGGATAACCCTTACTGTTTTATAGTAACCAAGAAGTTCCTCAGACAGAGTTGAAGGATCAACAGATGAACTGTCATCCATAACCTTATAGATTAAATCAACTATATCCTGGCGTTTTCCCTTTGCAATAGCTGTAAGCTGATCGTCAAGAGGGTCTGAAATAACTGACATCATTCCGTGTTTCTGGAGCATCACCATATAAGTCTGGTTAAGAATGGGGCGCAGGTGATCAGGAGGTCCGTTTGAAATATTGGACAGCCCGCAGGTAGTTTTTGCACCAGGCGCAATATCTTGAATCATACCTGTAAAATTCATAAGGCTGATAGCCTGTGGCTGCTGAATATTTACAGGTGTCACAATTCCGTCAACCCAGATCTTTTCATTGGGAATTCCCGCCTCATTAGCAAAATAGAGAAGCTCTACAGCAAGGGCTGCACGCTCATTTTCATCCCTTGGAAGTCCATCAGGACCCCACATCAGCGCGATAAAATCTGCATCGTACTGGGCTGCAAGGGGAACCATTTTTTCGTATCTTGCAGGCCTTACCATGATTGAATTGATTATATGCGGCTTATCAGCAGGTTTCAGGGCTTTAAGACCGGCTTCTATGGCATCAATGTTGGATGAATCAAGAAGCAGAGGAATTTCCGGTACAGCTTCCTGAACAACATTGACGACCCATGGCAACAGCTCAGTACCGAATTTTTTAGCAGGTCCAAGGTTGATATCAATGTAATCCATACCCTTTTCCTTCTGCCTGAGCACTTCCTTTTGAATTACTTCAGGGTCACGCTTTGAAGGATCGGGTTCCTTGAATACCTTGCCAATCACATTGGAAATAACGTTCAAACTTTCTCCAAAAAGTATCATTTCTGTTCTCCTTTGCAGTTATGAGTTTATCTTATAAATAAATACATAACCGTTAATGCCGGAGAGGTCAACTAAAAAATAATTAACCGTTACCTCCGGCAGTAAATTAACGTAGCAGGTGCAGTGCCCTCTGAACGCCTATTAGTGCCTTACCCCTGAATTTCTGTAATAAAAAACAAAAAATTGAGTCAGGCACATGGGTTGCGGGCATAGCTCTTTTTAGCTATATTGCCTTGAGAAATGCTGCAAGGTGAGCTGCTTCTCTTGGACCAACAGTAATTGTCCAGTCCGGAAGTTCTTCTTCAACTTCACCTGCTATGGCTGCTGCATACCCTGGAATGATAAGTTCTTTGTGTTTAATCTTATCTGCTATACCGCATTTTTTAACAAAAAGTCCAACATCATCGCCGCTGAATTTGCCTGCAGCCCATGCAGTAAGAACGCTTAAGCCCTCAGTGTCTTTTACAAGCAGCCATGAAGGTACTTTACTTGCTTCAACCTCACCGGACACTATAAAATAAGTAAGTGCAAAGTTTGATGTAACAAGTACAGGAGAATTTCCGTCGGGTGCTCCGATCTCAAATATACCCTCGGTTACTGTCATTGGTCTCTGGGGATCTGTAAATATATTGAGTCTTTCAAGAAGCAATGGAAAGATCGATTCAGTTGTAAAATCTGACATCACAACAATTCCGCCGTATTTTGCGATGAACATGGCTGAAATAAGGGATTCCATATCAAGGTTGGACGCCATTTCACAGGGAAATGTAATTGTTGGGAATCCAAGGGCATGGTTACCTGCCTTGAGAGCAGCACGCCTGATTGCTATCTGGTCTTCAAAGGCCTGTTTGATCTCCCTTGCACCTGAATCAATAACAAGGTCTTTAAGACCCATACCTGTGAGTTTTTCCGTTAAAGCAATAAGAGCATCAATTGATTCAGCTTTAACTGCAAGGGGCAGCCCGCTTTCCTTTGCAAGGGCTCCAAAGTCGTCTGCATTGTCTTTGGTTGCTGCATAGAGAAGTGGACGTTTAAAACCTGCTGCATCAACGCCGGCCTTCATCACCTCAATGTCTTCAGTCATGAGAATAAGGTTGAATTCAGATTTTTCAGCTATTGTTTTTGCAAGTTCTGCAAATGCATCTTTGCCGTTTCCTGCATCTTTAAGAGCAATAAGTTCCGGTCTTAAATTAAGTCCCACACGTTCATACTGGAATGCATTGAAAGTTTTGAGCCTTTTTTCAAGATCTGTAGCATCTGTATCAGATGTTATTGTTGCTGCAAGGAGTGTGGGGTTGAAAAAAGTTTTTTCATGTCTGTACAACACTGTTTCCCCACCTGTCACTCCTGCCCTGACGCCTTTCCCTATTTTCACAGGACGGATTGGAGGTGCCGATGCTTCGGCAAGCTTTTCCCTTGATTCATCGGATACATAGGGGCAGCTGTCAAGTTCGGCTTTCCCTGAAGCCAGATTCATTGCAAAGGCAAGGCATGTTGGAACGCCGCACTCCTTGCAGTTTGTTTTGGGAAGGAGTTTGAATATCTGTATACCGGTTAATGCCATTTCTATCTCCTTAAAATTTTTATATGAAATAAAAAATTGTATGTTTACTTATGGTTCATACATTATTGGTATAACCGCCATGAGGCGGATCTGAATTTGGCACAGATTGCCCCACAACGAATTATGAAATAAACGTAATGGTTTACGTTTTATTTCTTATAAAAAAAATGATGGCCTGAAAAATTTCTGGTGGCTCCAGGCCATCATTTTCGTTTTATTAAATATGGTTAAATATAGACTGACCTGAAACCAAAAGGTCACAGGTCAGTTGTTTTTATAATTATCCGATCAGGGATTCCATGGTAAGTGCAGGATGGCCTTTTTCCTGGAGGAACGGAAGAATTTCTTCTTCGGTAATTCCAACGGTTTCATCGGCGATCATGTCATACAATCCAGGTACGCCCATTGCTTCACCCCTTGCAATGATACGGTCCTTAATCTCTTCTTTCAGCATCTTGGGCATCCAGACCATTCTTAAAAGTCCGCCGTCACCAAGGATAAATTTTCCCTGGGTGATGTTGTATTTTGAATGTCCCACAAATCCGGGAGAAGAAGCACCACCGCCCATAACACCTGCCAGTGTGGTAAATTTCATACCGCAGGGGGTCTCGCCCAGATAATCCCTGCTTACAGTCATCACACCGTTGCATAATGGAAGCATTGCAGCTATACACTCACAGCACCCGCAGGTAGTCATTGGATCAATTAGCATTGAGTAGAGATTGTATTTTTCAACGGCACCTCTTGATGCCTTTTTTACAAATTCATTAATACCCTTCCACTGACCAAGTTTTGGATCAAGGCATTCACCTTTTTCAATTGGCTGGTTTGGACCTGTTGGATTGATTTCATATGAAGCCCTGCAGTCCATCCAGTTGTATGCTCCGCAAAGACCTGTTCTTTCCGGGCTTACCGTGCAAACATGGTTTGGTGCAAATGACTGGCAGAGTGTGCATGAATAATAGGTTTCAACACTTTCATCGGTCATTGAATCAACACGTGCGTCACGTGTATGGTACTCATCCCTTGCGATCTTGGTCCATTTGTCAACATCTTCTTTTTTCGTGAACAGGGTCACCTGGACCTTATCAACAATTTTTTCAAATTCCTGGTGAAATTTTGCATGGAGGACAACACCAATATCTTTTAAGGTAAAGCCTTTCTCCATGCCTGCCTTACCGACTCTGACCCATGAAATATCCCTCTGACCTATGTGCATGATTCCCTGGATATAATTGACAAGATGATGGATCTGCCTTTCAAGGATCGGCTCGAAATCTGTCTGGAATTCACGGCCTGCAACCTGCACATAAATGGCAAGCGGGAAAGTATCACCCTGTTTAAGATCTGTAATATCAGGGCCTACAACTTCTATTTTTCCATCCTCTATTTCATGCAAGTCAGCTGATTTTACAAGCTCTGTGCACTGTGTTTTTCCACCGCCGCACTGGACAAACAGATCAGCTCCCCTTACACGTTCACCCTCAAATGCAGGACCAAATGCACATGGGATATCAATTTTAGAGACCTTGACCTTAAGTCCCCTTGTTTCAATAGATTTCTGACAGATTTCATCATAGGCAACAGGTGCCACAACATGCTCATATGTACAGATACCCGTTGGAAGTATCTGTGTAATATCAGTATCTGCAAGGGTTGGGAAACCCCAGTTAACAGCACCTGCTGCTGCAACACCCCATTCTGTTCCAACATCACCTAAGGCGTTTACAAATGCAAAAACCCTTTCTTTGTTGTATTTGAGAATTTGTTTGTAGTCACCGGGCTGAACACCACCAAATGCCATGGCAACCCTGTTTGCAAAGCCTAATGCAAATACTGCTGCAGAAATATCAGGACCATATGGCACAAGCCTTGTATTCCATCCAAGCTGTACACCGGCTTCTATGAGCTGTTCCGCAAGGGTGGTACCATTGTGGTTGGCTGCAAACCAGGTATAGAGGCTCTTTTTCTGGTAATCTTCAACAATCATCTTCCCTATTTCAGGTGTGGGTGCAGAGCCTACAATTGCAGCAAATCCAGGGGCTGAACCATCAACAAATTCAACTCCCCTTTTCCTTAAGATTACATCATCTGCAGGTCCCAGCCAGATTTTACCATTATCAATATCAAGTTCTTCTGAAGAAAGAAGATAAAAATCTGGTTCATTAAGTATCCTTAAAGCTTCTATTATCTCGTAAGATATAATACCGGCCATACCTGCATCAAGAAGAGGCCCAAGGTATGGAAGCCAGTGTTTTCCTTTAATATGGGGTGGAAGCAAACCCCTTGCAATTTCAAGGGGAGCCTTCATATCTTCAAGTGTTTCAATTTTTATTCCAAAAAGAGAATAAATTACAGGCAGATAGTACCCTGTATTCGGAAAACCAACTTTTGTATCAGCGTTATAGGTGGCAAGAGCTTTATTATATGCTCCTTCAGCCTGTGCAACAACTTTGTATCCGCCCTGAATGGCTGCAAATGCAATTAATTTTGACATTACGTCCTCCTTCGTTGAGGATTTATTAATCCGTTTTTTTAAAAAGATTAAAAATTTGTGTTAAATTTATATACAGGCATAAGGCTCACAAAATGTGAGCCTTTTTTTTACAGAGCCCGGCGGGCATCAAAGTCCATGAGGACCCTTTCCCTTGCCTTGTCAATTCCAAGAGCTTTTCTCTTTTTATCAATATGGGCAATCATTTTATGGGCATGTTCAATTGGATCTGCTGCAACATCCCACATTCCACCATAGAGATTTTCAAATTCTTTGGTGAGATAATCATGGAAAACAGGAGCACCCGATGTTGGAAATGGAAGATTAAATACTGTGTAAACACCTGATGCAACAAAATAATGGCCAATGGAAATAGCTTTTTCACTCATCCATTCAGGCGCGCTTCCTGCAGCAGGAAGATCACTGATATCTTCTCCAAGACCGCCTGCCTTCACAACTTCAGTTGCAGCAAGCAGTATCCGGCTGTTGTCAACGCAGGAACCAAGGTGGAGGACAGGTGGAAGACCAACTGTTTCACATACTTCGGCAAGGCCCCTTCCTGCATAAACCTGGGCTGCTTCAGGTGTCATAAGTCCTGCTTCGGCACATGCAATTGCGCTGCATCCAGTACTTAGTACAAGAACATCATTTTTTATAAGTTCCTTGGCAATTGTGACATGCTGTTCATTGTGTTTTGTCCTTGCATTGTTGCAGCCAACAATACCCGCAAGACCGCGGATTCTGCCATTGATTATATTATCGTTAAGAGTGTAATAATCTCCCCTGAATGTTCCGCCAAGGTGATACTTGACGGATTCAACACCAAATCCTGCGATCTGGGTTACTTTATGCTGGGGAATCAACACTTCACTTTTACGGTTCTCAAAGTTGTCAATTGCCATTTTAACAATGCGTTTTGCATCTTCCAAGGCATAATGCTCGTTAAATTCAATGTGGATAACATTGTCCTGCTCCATTTTCCCAAGAGGATGGGTTGTGATGAGCTTTGTATGGAAGCATTTTGCAACATTTGCAAGATTTTGCATGATACATTGTACATCAACGACCATGGCATCGCATGCGCCTGTTATAATGGCAAGCTCCTGCTGGAGAAAGTTTCCTGCAGTTGGGATTCCATGGCGCTGTAAAAGTTCAATTGAAGTACAGCACATACCTGAAAGCTGAATACCTTTGGCACCCTTTGTTTTTGCGTAGTCTATCATCTCCTGGGACTGGGCAACTGCTACAATAACTTCGGAAAGAACAGGCTCATGACCGTGCAATATGAGGTTAACATAGTCTTCCTTCATAACCCCAAGGTTTGCCTCGGATTGAACTGGATATGGAGTACCAAAAAGGACATCCTGGAGATCAGTTGCAAGCATGGAACCGCCCCAGCCGTCACAAATGGCTGCTCTTGTCCCCTGTTTCATAAGATTTTTATAGTCCTGATCAACCCCTATATGGGTGCGGTGCATGACTTCAACAATCTCTCTGTCGATATTTCTCGGGATGACACCCTGTTTCTTCCATTTTTCATAAAGCGGTGCAGGTGCCCTTTTTGCATAGAGGAGCTCGCCATCAGGCTTACCCCATTCATTGAGAGCTTTCTCACCAACTTCAACTGCAATTTCATCAATATCCCTGTCAACTTCTTCTCCGTCAACCTCAACGGTTGTTTCAACACCTAACCATGGCGCAATATCAAGGAGTTTATCAACATCTTTTATTCTATATGCATCGGTCTCTTTTTTTGCAGCTGCAAGGAAAACTTCTGCAACGCCTCTGCCGTGATCTGAATGTGCAGCAGCGCCTCCTGCAATCATTCTTATAAAGTTTCTTGCGGCAATTGTGTTAGGTGTTGCTCCGCACATGCCTTTTCTTGTGTCTTCACCTTCTATTCCGTCCTTTGGAAGGGGCAGTCTGCAGGGGCCCATTCCGCAGTTCTTGCAGCAGATGCCCTGGATGCCGATGGGACAGGGTTTAAGGTTCATTGCACGGTCAAAAATTGTTTCCACGCCAAGTTCATGGGCGCGGGCAATCATTTCCTGGGTGGTAAGATCAATTGAAGCTTCTTTTGGGTCAGCAAGTTTCGGTTTTTTTACTGCCTTTACCTTTTTCACTTCTGCCATTAGAGGTTCCTCCTCTTATTAAATTGTAATGATTTTAACAAAGTACCAATCATTGTTATTATAAGGTTTTTTGTTTTTATCCGTTAATGACGTCTTTTAAGTTTGTTTAATAATTTGTTTGTTTTTGACAATTGAGTCTTTGCAGCTGTTTTTTTGATTTTTGCTTTAGGTGCAGCTGTTTGCTCTGTGGCATGTTTTGCCATTTCTGCAGCTCTTTTGTCCCTTAATGCCTGCTCTTCAGCCTCAAGTTTTGCAGCGGCATCCTTTTCAGCCTGTTTTTCTGCTTCTATTTTTGCCTTAGCATCTGCCTCAACTTTTGCCTTAGCATCTGCTTCTGCCTTTGCTTTTGCTGCTGCATCGGCTTTTACCTTTGCCTCGGCATCTGCCTTTGCCTTTGCTTCGGCTTCTGCTTTTGTCTTTGCAGCAGCTTCTGCCTCTGCCTTTGCATCAACAGCAGGCTTTTCCTCTTTTACCGGAGTTGCAGTTTCTGCAGGTTTTGCTTTTTTAGCCTTTGCAGCAGGAGCAGACTCAGCCTTTGCAGCAGGCTTTGCTTCTGCTTTTGCAGGAGCTGCTTTTGCAGGAACAGCCTTTTTTGCAGCACCGGCTTCTTCTTCTATGGTCAGATCAACTTCAGGTGCAAGGGCTGCAAAATCAATATCAACGTCATCAAGGCGTTTTTCAATGGGAGCAACATCCATTGCTGATCCACCGTCCATGATAAGATCAATAAATGCTTTTGTAAGTCTTATTGATTCAGGATGACGCATGATAAGTATATTTGATCCGCCCATGAGATATGAAACTGCGCCAATGGACTCCATGAGTATGTCACGTCTTTCAGGATCACCCATCAGGGGCTCTTCCTCAACAGTTAGTTTAGCTTCCTTGCATTTCCACACTTCATTGGCAAGGTTGTTGATCATGGGGTTCTGGAGTTTATCATCTCCCTGGTTCATGGCTGCCATGGCAAGACGTTCCATTACTGAATAGGAATACTCCATGCCATATCCAAGGCCGCCTGTTGTGGGGTCAACAATAACTTTGTCCAAAGACATTCCAAGATTTTCGAGAAGAATATTAACCTGTTTTGCAAGGTTAACATCAATTGGAGAGGAGGATATGATAGTATGTTTATAGCCCATTGCAGCAGCGCCGATTCCCTTGTAGTTTTTTTCTTCAACAGGTCCGAGGGTAAGATTTTCACCCTGGCATTCCTCTGCAATTTTCTTGAGAACTTCTTCATCCTTGGCAGGTGCTGCGCATCCCCACAGAATAAGGGGTACATCAATTGCTGCAAGAACTTTTTTTACCGTTGCAGTAGCTTCTTCAGGACTTGCATCCTTATCATTGGGATCAATGCTTTTTAACTGCAGAACAATTGCCTGTGCGCCGTATTCATCAACGCATTTTTTTGCCCATGCAGCTGGATCAGTTAAAACATCTTTAAATGGTTCAAGGGCTGCTGCCGGCCACTCAGGCGGCTCCATATCCCATATTTCCATTGCAATAATGGGTCTGTTGGGTATTTCGCCTTCAAACTGGTAAAAAGGATAGCATGTTTCTCCACCGACAGTCAGGGCTTTGTCACCTTTCCCTATGGTGATTTCCTTGATTGCGCCTGCATAGGATTCTTTTGTGATTTCAAATCCCACTTTGACCTCCTTATAAAATGTTGATTATAAAATGTTGATTGTTATTGGTTGCGGGTTCACTATTATTATCATAATGATACAACAGTACTCTAAGTAAAATGGACATTAATTTTCAAATTACCATAGTAACCATCATAAAAAATTTAAAAAAAGAGTCAAAACCTGTTGACGGTTTAACTCGATTAAATAGATTCATTTACAACTTGAATCAAAATTTGTCAACAGGCAGGGTTATTTATATTATTAAATTAAAAAATAAAGAAGAAGTTAGCCCTATGCTGAATATAATTAAAGAAGTTGATGATATTTTAACAAAAGGAACTGAAATTGAAAATAAAGCTATATCAATG
>CAZLBE010000031.1:0-9510 GCA_964557635.1 uncultured Desulfobacterales bacterium | reverse complement strand
CTTTATGTATATTTACCTGTTGTTTTTATGTGTTGATTTTATATTTGTACATGTTTTTTATGTTTTTTTTATTCCTGTTCTTCAGGTGTATTTATAACTTTGAGTTTTCTGAAATCGATCCACGTGTCAAAGAAACCGATTCCTATAATTAAAGGAATAAAAACCTGCTGTATTGCAATTATGCTGTAAATGAAAAATTTGACCATTTTGGGAAAATTTTTTTTTTGAAAAAAAAACGATATAATTGCCATCCCCTGAAAAAAATAAACGGGCATTAAAACAATAACAAAGTTAAGCCCGATAAGTTTAATGGTCTTTTCCGGAACAAGAAGCATTAGAAAGGATACTATCACAGGCCAGACAAGCTGCTCCTTTGCCTGCCATTTATTTAGAGAATCAAGCTGATTCAGCCGGAGTCCCTTTTTTGCCAGAATTGTTCTGATAATAAGAACATTTGCCCATGTTGTAATCATAAGCATTGTTGCAATGATGGAGGGCAGAATTCTTACCAGTACATACTGAATCGTTTCAAGGGAACGGGAAATAATGTCAATATTTTCCTTTGGTATGCCAATGTCAGTGTAAATTTTAATTGTCATATCAAGGCTTGCAGCAATATAGCCTGAAACAAGGGAAAAAATTCCCACTCCTTTTATTAAAGAATAAAGAAAAAAACAGAGACCTCCTGCGGCAAGTGTTGCAATGCAGGTGTACAGAATAGTTTGCTCAACAGGAATCTGCATTTCAATAAATTCTCCCAGGAAAAATCCGGTTACAAGCAGCAAACCATAAAATATGATATCAATGGTTATACCGCCGGTAGTGGCAATGATAACGGCAGACACTGCTGCCATTATAAGTAATCCTAATTTCCTGCCAAGTTTCAGCCTGTAATAAATAACAGGCATGGGCATGAGAAGATTTAAAAAAAATCCCAGCAGAGGTACATAAAAGCCGGATGAAAATATCAAAACGGAAATAAATATCCCGTTAATTACATCTCTTATCACCTCTTTCTGTGCTGTTTTTTCCGTCAATTTATTTTAATTCTCCCATGGGAGTTCTTAATAAATAGCATGTTCTATATTTTGCCTACATATGGAAGCAGGGCTATTGTGCGGGCCCGTTTAATTGCCCTTGCAAGTATTCTCTGGTGTTTTGCACAGGTACCGGTGATCCTTCTTGGAATAATTTTTCCCCTTTCTGTGATAAAGGACCTTAGTTCCTTTGCATCTTTATAATTAATTTCAAGAGTGCTGTCTGCACAGAATTTGCAGACTTTACGACGCTGATAGAATCTTTTTTTTGATTTTTTTCTCTCAAAGGCCATTTTTTATTTTTCCTCCTCTGTATCCGAAGCTTCTTCTTTATTTGCTGCCTGATCAGGTTGAATGTTAGAACTGTCAGTATCAGTTGAGCTTTCAGTGTCAGTTGAACTTTCCGTGTCAACTGCAGGTTCAACGTCTGCTGCAACAGTATCCTCTTTTTCAGTTGTAACGGAAGAAGTCTGTTTTTCTGTGGCTTTTTTTGCAGCAGTCTCTGCGGCAGTTTCTGCGTCCTTTTCCTGCTGCAGTTTTTCAGGATCAACCTGCTTTTCAAGCATAATTGTCATGAATTTCAACACTTTGTCATCAAGTCTGAAATTTCTTTCAAGCTCTGTAACAAGCTCTCCTGTTCCTCCATATGTTACACATACATAAAAGCCACGGGTTTTTTTCCTGATTTCATAGGCAAGCTGACGGTTTCCCCATTCATCGAAATTTACAATAATTCCATTGTCCTGGGTTATAAGGTTTTTGATTTTGTCAAACAGGCCTGCCCGATTTTCTTCATTGATATCGGGATCAGCAATACAAATGGTCTCATACCTTCTCATATTTTTTCTCCTTACGGATATTAAAGCCCCATGTATAAAATTACAATGGAGCAAGGATTGATATCAGCCTTACATGCATTTGCATTTTTTTAGATTTATACGCATACAAGGCTATTAATACACTTAATACAAAAATTTGAATAATATCATTGAAGATTGTCCCGGTCAAGATCATTTTTCACCGGTGATTTATCTCTGCCTGTAAAGCCTCAAGTTCTTCCCACCTTTTATATAATTTTTCGATTTTTTCCTGGGTTTCATGGAGCAGGTTGTAAAGCTTAACTGATTTTTCAGGATCGGTGATGATTGCTTTATCTTTTGTTTTTTCAATAAGTTCTTCTGCTTCTTTCTCTGCGGATAATATTTTTTCTTCCATATGCTCCAGTTCAAATTTATCTTTATATGAAAGTTTTGCAGTAAGCGTTTTTTTTGTGTTTTTTATAATTTTATTTTTGGGGATAGATTTTTTTGCTTTTTTTGTTTTCAGGCTTTTTTGTTGAATATTTAAACACTGGTTGTAATCTGCAAATATGCCTGAGCCGCCTTTCCCGTCAAGAAAGAGAATCGAATTGGTAACATTGCCGAGAAGTCGTCTGTCATGGGAAACAAGGACAATGGCGCCGGGAAAATCCAAAAGACTCTGCTCTAAAATTTCAAGTGAGGGAATATCAAGGTCATTTGTGGGTTCATCAAGGAGAAGTACGTCTGCCGGCTGAATCATTAATTCTGCAATAAGTATTTTTGTCCTTTCTCCGCCTGAAAGCCTTTTTAAGGGCAGTGTGAGCTGATCCGGTGTGAAGAGAAATTTTTTTGCCCAGGAAACGACATGGATACTGTCTCCTCTGTATATAACGGAATCACCTTCCGGACTTAATGCTTCTTTTAAAGTCATTTCAGGATCAAGACCTGCCTTGGCCTGGTCAAAAACGGCAATTTTAAGCTGATCTGCTTTTTTTATTATTCCCGAATCAGGCGCAAGCTTACCCTCAAGAATTTTCATGAAGCTTGTTTTTCCGCTTCCGTTTTCACCCATAAGCCCAAGACGTGTTCCAGGCATCAGTTCTAATGTGATATTACTGAAAAGCTTTTTATTGTTTATTGATTTTTCAATATCAATGCATGAAAGAAGTCTTTTTGTTTTGCGGAAACTTGCGTTAAAATTGATGTCAGGTTTCGTTGTCTGCCTGTTCCTTGTTCTTATGGCGGATAATTCCAGGCGTATTTTGTCAGCTTTTTCAATGCGGAAACGTGCTTTTGTTGACCGCGCCTTTGCCCCCTGTCTCAGCCATTTTGTTTCCCTTTTCATTTTGTTGGTCAGTATGTTTTCCTGTTTGATCTGGCTTTCAAGAAAGTTCAGTCTTATTTTCTCAAACCGGTTGTAACCGCCTTCAACAAGAAAATACCCTTTTGGATAGCATCTTCCTATTTCCATTATCCTGCTGCATGTATTTTCAAGAAAGCATCGGTCATGACTTACTATGACAAAGGCAAATCGGGCATTTTGCAATATTTTTTCAAGCCAGATGATGCCGCTTATGTCAAGGTGGTTTGTGGGCTCGTCAAGTAAAATCAGATCAGGTTTTTTTGCAAGGGTCTTTGTTATGGCAAGTCTTTTTTTCCATCCCCCTGAAAGGGATGAACAGATCGCGTGCTCATCAACAAACCCGCCTGTACCCAGCATCTGCCGTATTATTCTGTAACGTTCCTGGTCGTTGATATTTTCGTCTTCAAGGGAATCTAAAAGCGTTTCGTAAATGGTCTTTTCAGGATCAAGATCATCTTCCTGGGCAAGATAAACAAGTTTTGAGGCAGCCTTTAAAAATTTTTCTCCTTTTTCAGGTGAGGATTTGTCTGCCATAATTCTCAAAAGGGTTGATTTCCCGCTTCCGTTGCTTCCAACTATCCCAAGGCGTTCTCTTTCTTTAATGTTTATGGAGAAATCTTCGAAAACAGGCTTGCCCCCATAGGATTTGTATATGGATTTATAACTGAATATAAGTGTCATGTTTAAGTGTAAGCCTCATGGATTGTAACCGTTCACAGTTAATTTACGAATTGTAAGCGTTTACAGGTTATTTATTTATCTGTCTGTAAACCCGGATCATTCTTAAAATAAATCCTGCAAGCAAAGTAAGGCTTATCAGGATGATCAGAGAAGCTGCAAAAAAAGTCATGACAAAATAAAAAGGATCATGAAGGGAATATGAGCCAAGGAGAAGATCTATTCCAAAAATAGTAAAAAACAGGGAGACTGCACTTAGAACTGCCTGGAGTGCCCACCAGTAAGATGTCATTGCAAAATTGTTCCTTTTCTATTGTTCTGGTTTAAAATTTATGATGATTAATTTTTGAGTTTTATTTTGAACCCTTTTTTATATGAAATAGAATGTAAATCATTTGCATTCTCTTTCTATATTTGTTGAGAGGCGGCTGGGCCAAACCAGATCGGCCTCATGGCGGTTATATATCAGAATAAAAAATATTGGGAAAGCAGATTGGGAAAAAAGTATCTGTGTGGCGGACAAATAATATACCAGAGCTATCCATATTAGAATAAATTTGCCGTGGAAGCCTTGTTTTGATTTGATTGACAATACAAGATTAATCTATTATTAAAAATACAACTTAAACTTTTATATGCCATAGAATGCAAATTGGCAGTGTCCTATGTCATTTTTTGTCAGAATCTTTGATCCTTTAAGGCAATCTTAGCCAATCTGGGTCAAACCGGATCCGTCTCATGGCGGTTATATGAAATGTGCTAAAAATTGATAAATAATAAATGGAGATTATAATGTTTTTTAAAAAAGAATTAAAAAATACAGTTAAGAAAGATGATATAGTTAAGAAAGATGATGGTTTTACTTTAATAGAACTGATTGTTGTTATGATCATAATTGGTCTTTTGTCCGCCCTTGTTGCACCAAAATTTTTTGGAAAAGTTGACAAGGCAAAAATAAGCACAACCAAAGCCCAGATATCACTGCTTGGTGCTGCCCTTGACGATTTCAGGCTGGATAACGGGAGATATCCTACAACTGAAGAGGGGTTGCAGGCCTTGCGGGAAAAACCCGGAGATTTGAAAACATGGGCAGGCCCCTATCTGCCCAAACCTGTTCCAAAGGATGCCTGGGGTTTTGATTATCATTATAAATCTCCGGGAGATCATGGTGACTATGATCTGTTCAGTTATGGAATGGATGGTACTGAAGGCGGGGAAGGTGCCACGAATCAAGATATTGTAAGCTGGGAATAACCGCCATGCAGCGTTTATCCGGTTTGGGATCTTTTTTCAGAAAAAGATCAAAAATAGATAAAAAAGCAGATATACCAGTTGCTGAAAAGGCAGATATATCAAGTGATTATCTCCATGCAGGGGAAGACATCCCGGAGATAACCGAGGATGAACTTCCTGAAAATCCGCCTTCCATAAATCTTATGCCCATGAGCTTTATGAAGAAATTTAAGTTCCTGCCAGTGGATGATGCAGAGAATTTTCTTGTGGTTATAATGTTTGACCCTTTTGATTTTAATACACGTGAAATCATAAGGAAAAGATACGATAAACCTTTAAAAGTTTATAAAGCTTCAGAGGATCTTATCAGCCAATATCTTTACAGGTGGTATGAAGCAGATGCTGATATGTCAGGTGAGGACAATGAAGATGATATTTCCCTTGAAGATCAGCTCTGGGAAGACCCTGAGCAGCTTAAGGGTATGGCTTCCGAAGCTCCTGTCATCAGGCTGGTAAATCATATAATCAACAGGGCGCTGGAGGCTGGAGCTTCCGATATACACATTGAGCCGAGGCGGTATTCCGTTCAGGTGCGGTATAGAATTGACGGTGTCCTGCATGATCAGGAAGCAATAACTGTAAAGCAGAGGGCGGCAATCACTTCAAGGATCAAGCTGATGGCAAAGCTTGATATTGCAGAAAGACGTCTGCCCCAGGACGGCCGCATCAAGATAAAATCAGGTAAGGAGGAAGTTGATATTCGTGTGTCATCCATTCCGGTAAGCTTTGGTGAAAGCCTTGTCCTCAGGCTGCTTCATACTGAATCTGTTGAGCTTGATCTTAATGCTGTAGGTTTTGACGGTACCGCTCTTGATAAATTCAGAAAAACAATAAATTTGCCATATGGTATCATTCTTGTTACAGGCCCCACAGGATCGGGTAAAACAACCACGCTTTACTCTGCCTTAAATGAGATAAATACACCTGATAAAAAGATCGTTACAGTTGAAGATCCCGTTGAATATCAGTTGAGTGGAATCAATCAGGTACAGGTGCACGCATCCATAGGGCTTACATTCGTAAATACACTGCGTTCATTTCTTCGCCATGATCCCGATGTAATGCTCATTGGTGAAATAAGGGACAGTGAAACTGCAGGTATTGCAGTCCAGGCCTCTTTAACCGGGCATCTCGTTTTTTCCACCCTGCATACCAATGATGCTGCAGGAGGTATAACACGGCTTGAGGATATGGGTGTGGAAAGATTCATGATTTCATCTTCCCTTGTTGGTATTCTTGCCCAGAGACTTGTCAGAAAAATCTGTCCCCATTGTGCTGAGGATATTCTGCTTTCAAAACAACAGATCAATCTGCTTGCAGATGATTTTAATGTTCCGGCAGATTTTATACCTGAAAAGGTCAAAAGAGGAAAAGGCTGCGAGAAATGCGGTTATACCGGTTACAGGGGAAGAATCGGGATATTTGAATTTCTAATCGTTGATGATGTTATCCAAAGTGCAATTGCAGAAGGAGCAGGCAGAACAGAAATTTTTAATAAAGCCGTTGAAAGGGGTATGGTATCATTGAGGATGGATGGCTTGAAAAAGGTGGAAAAAGGAATCACAACCTGTGAAGAAGTCTTGAGGGTAACCCGCTGATGCCTGTTTACAGATATGAAGCCATTGATAATAATGGAAAAAGGATCTCTGAGTCAAGGGAAGCTGCTTCACGGGAAGAACTACTTTTGCAGATCACTTCCATGGGGTGGGTGCTTTTAAGGTGGAGGGATAAAGATAAAAAAAGCGGTTTTTCGTTTAAATTCTCTAAAAAAAGTCTTAAGCCTTCTCTTCTGCTGCGTTTTACTTCGGATCTTGCCCATCTTATGAAATCTGACCTTCCCGTTGACAGGGCTCTTCATATTGTTGAAGAGTCTGCAGATCAAAAAAGTGTAAAAGATATAGCAGCTTTTTTAAGAAAAGAGATAAAGCAGGGGCAGAGCCTTTCAGGTGCCATGGAATTAAAATCCGATGATTTTAACAATCTTTATATAAACATGGTAAGGGTAGGAGAAATGGCAGGGCTATTGCCTTCGGTCATGGAAAAACTGGCGAAGCTCATGGAACGAACCGAAGAGACAAAAAAATTTATCATTTCTTCCTCCATTTATCCTGCAATACTTCTTTTAACGGGTTTTGCATCAATTCTTGTTATTATGGGATTTGTTGTTCCGCGGTTTGCAACTATTTTTGCAGATCTGGGGCAGAAACTCCCTGTTTCCACCGAAGTTCTTTTATTTACAAGCAATATCTTAAAGCAGTGGTGGTGGGCAATACTAACAGGAGTGGCAGTTGTTTCTGTTTTGCTTGTCCGGCTTGCACATACCTCTAACGGGAAAAAATGGATTGATGCCAAAATGATAAAAATACCCGGTCTTGGAAATCTTCTCCTTGAAATCCAGGTGAGCCGTTTTGCCAGAACCCTTGGAATACTTGTGCAAAGCGGGGTTCCCCTTTTGAAATCCCTTTCCATTGTAAGAGATGTTGTGGGAAACACTGTACTTAGACAGATGTCGGAAGACATTTATTATCAGGTCAAGGAGGGCAAAAGTATTGCCGCAATAGTCAAGGAACAGAAATTTTTGCCCCCCATGGTTGTTCAGATGGTGATTTTGGGTGATGAAACGGGAAAAACAGGTGAAATGCTTGTCACTGCAGCAGATAATCTTGATAATAAAATAGAGTCAAAAATAGGCCTTTTCCTTTCCCTTGTGGAGCCTGCAGCCATACTTGTCATGGGGCTTATCATCGGCGGAATTGTTATAACAATGCTTTCTACAATATTTGGAATTAATGAAATCAGCTTTTAAAGGTAAATTGGGTCATGGAGGATTTACACTCCTTGAAATCATCGTTGTCATGATGATTATCTCCATTGCAGGCTCCATGGTGTTTATGAACATTGGAAAAGGGGCTGAAAAACGGGAAATAAAAATTTTTGTGGAAAAATTTATGTCGGTCTGCAAAAAAGCGAGGATGACTGCTCTTTCCAAAGGTATCCCCGTTTTTTTTGTTATATCTCCTGTGGACAGACAATGCTGGATAAAAGAAGAAACGGGTCACGCGCAAGGGGAAATTGCAGGCCATTCCGTTTTTCCCATTCCCGGAAAAATCCTTATTGAGGCAAGCGGCCTGACTGAAGAGGAAGATGGAGTGTACCGGATCACTTTTTATCCGGATGGAAGCACAAGCGGAGGGGATCTTGCCATTCGTCAAGGGGATGAATACGCTTTTTTCTGCAGGATTGATCTTCTTACCGGCATTGTAAGTCTTACACAGGAGGATAATGGTGGCTGGGAATAGATCGCAACAGCACCAGTCGGGTTACACTCTTCTTGAAGTTACCGTTGCCCTTATTATCATTGGTATATCCTTTGGGGTTCTTTTAGGTGAGCTGTCAAGATCAAAAAGCCTTTCCCTTAAAGCTGATCTGATGATAGAATCCGCCAGAATACTGAATAATCTTGCAGAAGATTCCATTATCGTTAAAAAAGCTGTCAGGGATGGCGAAGAGCAAGGAGAGGTTCCGGATGAAAGCGGATGGCTGTACTCAATTAAGGCACAGCCCCTTGAGATGCAAATTAAACCGGAGGATGATGAATCTGTTGAAATTCCAGGTATGCAACAATTAAGGATCTGCATTAAAAGAGCACAGGGCAATCATGGTAGAGAGTACTGTATCACAAGGTGGGATCGTGCAAAATAGACGGTTTGTGACAGTAAAGGGTTTTGTGGGAGACCGGGGTTTTACTCTTATGGAAGTTGTTGTTGCCATGGTTCTTGTTTCCATGGTAACACTTGTTGCAACCCTTGGATTCAGACTTGCTGTCAAGGCATGGGAAAGGGGAGAAGCAGAAGGAAATTCACGCCAGGTGGCAACATCTGTGCCGGCGCTGCTGGAAAGGCAGTTAGATTCAGTGGCACAAACAGTTTCTTTTGAAAAAGGGAAAAACAAAACGCTTTTATTCTCAGGCAATGAGAATGGTATATCCTTTTTCACATCCTATGCTCCTGAAGGGTCATCAATACAGGGGCTTATAAGGGTTACATATGTGTTTAATAAAGATAAACAAAAGCTTGCCGTGTTTGAAAAAGCCATTACACGCTTTGAAGATCTGGATGAAAAATACAATCCTTTATCGGATCAATCGGGCAGTGGGCTAAAACCTGTGAGTATCATTGATCATATTGATAAATTTGCCATAATGTTTTTAAAAAAAGTAAATAAGGATAGTGATAAAAGCTCTTTTGATAATGTGGAATGGGAAAAAACATGGGATAAAGATGACCATGGTTTTCCATCGTTTGTTAAGCTGATGCTTGAACAGACAAAGAAGAGTCCG
>CAZLBE010000030.1:0-9538 GCA_964557635.1 uncultured Desulfobacterales bacterium | reverse complement strand
TTCAAATTGGCAGCAATCTATTTCATATATTTGTTGAGAAGCGGCTGGGTAAAACCAGATCCGCCTCATGGCGGTTATACAAAATCTGCACATGATTGTTAAGCTCTCTTCCACACTTTAAAGTTACCAAATTCCAAAATAACCTTTAGTGCTGACAACTGATAACTGACAACTGACAACTTTGCCGCTTTATATTACATCATTGATGATTTCCGCAATGTCCTTAATCTCGATTATTTCATCATACTCAAGGTTAAGACGGCTTTCCTCAAAATTTGTAATGCAATAGGGACAGCAGGTGGCAAGTACTTCAGCGCCTGTATCTTTTGCCTGTTTCAGCCTTAAATCGGAAAATCTTTCCTCCTTTGGCGTATCCATCCAGATCCTGCCCCCTCCGCCGCCGCAGCAGAGGCTGTTTTCTCTAAAATCGATCATTTCAACAAGTTCAAGACCTGTAATGCTTTTTAAAACATTTCTTGGCTGATCAAAAACATCGTTGTGCCGTCCTAAATAACATGGATCATGATAGGTTACTTTTTTATTGTATTCACCTTTAAGCTCAAGTTTTCCTGTGTTTATCAGCTCAAACAGATACTGGGAAAAATGAACGATTTCAAAATTTACCATAAATTCAGGATATTCATTTTTAAATGTGTGATAACAATGTGGAGAGGAAACAACTATTTTTTTAACACCGTTGTCAATAAAGGTCTTTATGTTTTCCTTTGCAAGGGTTTTAAACACCTCTTCGCTTCCTGTTTTTCTGATGCTTTCCCCGCAGCAGTTTTCCTTTTCCCCTAATATTCCAAAATTTATTCCTGCTTTATTGAGGATATTTACCGTTGCTGCAGCCACTTTTTTCATTCTCGGATCATAGGAAAAATAACAGCCCACAAAATATAAAATATCCATATCTCCGGTGAAATTTTTTACAGGCAGATCCTTTGCCCAGTCTCTCCTGTTTTTACGTTTTCCCTGGATTGGATTGCCTTCGGATATCAGACTTGCCCTTGCAGTACGGGCCGAGCGCACAGAAGCCGGAAAAATTTCATATTCCGTTGCAACCCTTCTTAATGAAACGCCAAGCTCTATCTGTTTCACTCCCCTGGGGCAATTAAGGGTACAGTTTCCGCAGCTGGTACAACGCCATATATCTTCGCCTTCGATTTCTGTTAAGCCAAAGGTCGCTTCACGGATTATTTTTCGCATGCTGAAAGGCCTTACCCTGTTCCACGGGCAGACAGTATCACATCTTCCGCATTGATAACATAATTTAAGGACTTCTCCACCAGCATCTTTGATCTCGTCAATTACCTCTTTGAAGGGGGCTACAGTCTCCACGATTTTTTCCTAATCCTTAATTTTCAGCCTTGATTTTCAGGCTCTTTTTGAAGTTGACATTCTGGCAATGGTATCCATTAGTTTCTCTAAACCATATTTATCAGCCAGAGATTCCAGTCCGATATTCAAATCCTCTATTGTTTCCTGCTCTTCTGTTTCCTCTTCCCTTTCTTCATAGGTTAAGGCATCGGTAATGCACCATTTTACACACATGGGTTCATCAAGGGGAGGATCGCTTTCACACATATCACACTTAAGGGGAAGACCTGAATCAGGCTCCTTGAAAATATCCCTTGAAGGGCAGGATGCCCTGCAAAAGGAGCATTCGTCATATTCCTTGCCGTCAATTATATATTTATCCCTGCCTGCACATTCAGCAGGCGTATATTCACCGGCATAAACAGGAATATATAAATCCCTTAAAGGATCACGGATCACGCGGATACGCGATCTTGCGGGGTTATTGCTGCTGTATTTCGGAGTTGCGTGAAAGGCTGAGCATATCATCTCACATGCCCGGCAGCCATTGCATTTATCAGCGTCAATCTTTATTGTTTTGATTATTTTTTTCTCTTTTGTACCCATCAGGATTCACCTCTCTCGTTCTTTAATATGCCCCGCTTAAGAAAATCCTCTGCCACATATTCAAGGCCAAGCTCTTTTAACGACTCCTCCGTGGGAATTCCGTCTTCATTCCATCCTTTAAATTGATAATAGGCATCAAGAAGTTTTTCCTCAAGTTCAGGAAACCTTTTCTTCCAGTGATCTTCAGGAGGTCTTTCATCTTTTCTTCTCATGCCCCTCCTTATATTTATAGCCCGAACAAGCGTTCTGTACCTTTTTACAGCAAGGGTCAGTTTATCCTCATCCATCTCGATTCCTGCACCTGATGAGATAAATTTGGGATAGTTGTGAATATGATAGGGAGGCTTTAAGGGAAAAGATGACAGCCCGGCACACATGCCGAGTGCGTCATCGATGTAGTGCATTCTCTCCTGCCAGTCAACAATATCACAGCACATGTCAACGGTGGGATAATAGGGTATGGAGTTTTCTCCGCGCAGCTCCCAGTCAAGAAAATATTGCTTAAACCGGTCGTCTGGAACCTGAAACCAGTCCTTTACAAATTCCTCCCTCTGCTCTCTTTTTGGAAAAGGCGCCTGTGGAAACTGGCCTTCAATCTGGGTGATATTTATTTTTGCACCGGTGCAGTACATGAGAAAATAGATGGGGTTAAGCATGGAGAGTTTAAGGGGAAGCTGCTCCTGCTTTTTAATATTATTATGGGCATAGCCTTCTGCTCCGTTTCCTATTTTTTTTGCAGCCCAATACGTTCCATCGGCAAGGATATTTCCTATTCCTTCCCTGCGTACAATTTTATCAAGAAGATAGTAAAATCTTCCCTCATTATCGGCAGGCATTCCCGGAAAATCATCATCAGTTAAAATACCGTTTTCAAGAAGTTCAAGGGCAAATGCCATCACCTGGGGAGCTGAAAAACCGTCCACTCCGTATTCCGCGGCGCGCTGGGCAATTTTTAAACCAAAATCAAGGTTGGACATTGCAGCAAATGTATAGGTGAGTTTTGTAAAGCATTTCATCATATAGGTTGGAAGGCCGGGCATGGAAATCGTTGCACCGCATTTCATGGGACAATTATAGCAGCTTATCAGCCTTGTCCTTGCCTGTTCCATTGTCCTGCCCCATTCAGCCGAAACCTCTTCAGTCCAAAAGCCCTTTCTCCGTGTTCTGGAATTGCCCCACATGAAATTTTCTGTATGCCATTTTTCATCGTTGACCTTCATCTCTTGGGGGGAACCAAGCCCTGCAAGAATAGGCATCACTCCTGGTATGGGATTTTTTTCCCTGAACTTTATATATTCCAGCACTTCCTCGGAAAGTTCCATGAACTCTTCCGGTCTTGCGACATTGAGATCCTTTGTTCCGCGGACAACTATTGCCTTTAACCCCTTATCCCCCATTACAGCGCCGATTCCGCCGCGACTTGCACTGGATTTGCCCTGCTCAATGGATGCATAATAGACCCTGTTTTCACCGGCAAGACCGATTGCTGCGATCTGAACCCTTGGGTCCTTTAATTCCTCCTCAATAATTTTAGAGGTTTCAATGGTACCTTTGCCCTTTAAATGGGATGCATCCCTTATTTCCACCTTGTCATTGTTAATATAAAGATAAACGAGATCAGGTGATTTTCCGCGGATAATAACTTTGTCATAACCGGCATATTTTAATTCCGGTGCAAAGAACCCGCCCATCATGGAAAATGCCAGCAATCCGGTCTGTGGAGAAATTGTTGAAACAATAGTACGGTTGCAGCCAGTAGCAGGGGTACCGCATAAAAGGCCCGCTGCAAATATCAATAAATTATCAGGAGAAAACGGTTCGACTTCAGGGGGAACCCTGTCCCATATTATCCTGGCATTGGTGCCAAGGCCCCCAAGATAAAGTTCAGTTAATTCCGGGTCGGTTTCCACCCTCTCAATATTTCCCCGGGACAGATCAACTTCTAAATTAAACCCTGTCTCTGCGTACCTCATTTTTTTCCCCTTATTCGAGTCATGAACATAAATTGATTTTAATCAATAATATATCATTTTAAAAATCTACCGCGGGAAGCCCGCAGCCCATATGCCTTTCCCAAAGTTCATGTTTTCTTGATGTTTTCTTGACAGAAAATTGCAAGAGTAAGGCTTTAAATTTACTTAAAGCTTATTCATTGTCCGGAAAAATACTTAAAAATATTTCTCCAGACAATGGCTACGTTATTTTTGCACAATGTAACTATTAATAAGCTATAAAATAGCTACATGTCAATAAAAAAAATAAATATTTTTTTTACAAATCTATTTCTGTGGTTTTCCCATAACTTCGGCAAACATATCATCATCCCAGGTTTTGCACTGGGCAATATTCTGGCGGAATTTGATGAAATCTATGGTGTTCTTTCCGGTTATGTTCTTTGTATTAAATGCACCAAATCCAAGGAAGGCTTCACCACTCATATTAGCAGCAAGCCAGTGTCTGTTTCCGTTTTTGCAGACATCCCAGAAAAATTTCTTTTTCATCCTGATTCCGTCTATGGATTTGATCAGGCATCCGGGGAAAAGATTTACAAAGTGCCATACTATTTTGTTTACTTCCTTATCAAGGAGTTCAAAATCAGCATTTTTCTGATTATCCTTTAAAAATGCTTTTGCTTCCTTAAGTTCATCACCTGCCTTGTATTCACCGTAAACAATTTCACCGTCATCAAGATATTTATCTGTAATGATCATGGGGTTTCTCACCCATTTCCCGTCTTTTTTCAGTACTGGAACACATTTTGTGATGAGATTTTTCTGTTTTGCCTTGTAGGCAGACCACATTTCACAGGAAACGCAGTTCCACATGGCATCTTCAATTCCAAGGTACCAGGGAAGGAAATCAGATGAGCCGCCGTCCGGAGCAGAACCGTGCCTCGGGCCTGCTTGACCGAAAATGGCAAGGTCGGATGCAATGGCAAGATCGCATGCCATGCCGATTTCCTGGCCTCCTGCCACCCTCATGCCGTTAACCCTGCATATGACAGGTTTTTTGCAGGCAAGTATGGAGTCCACCATGCGGTTGAAAAGTTCCATGTACTGGCCGTATTCATCGCACCTTTTTGAATAGAATTCACTGTACTCTTTTGTGTTTCCGCCTGTGCAGAACGCATAGGGACCTGTGCCGGTAAAAACAACGGCAACAACACTGCGGTCAAGGGATGCATTGTCAAATCCTGCAATAACGCCTTTAACCATCTCCGTTGTGTAAGAATTGTATTGTTTTGGATTATTAAGTGTTATCCATGCAGCAAAAAGTCCATCAATTTCATTGCCCTTTGGGTCCACAAGGGGTCTTTTTTCATAGATTACAGACGGTGCTTCACTGCCCCAGTAAGGACTTTTATGAAGGGCATGATCTTTTGGTTCATTATCTCTTGGCATCCATTCTAAGGACATTACAGCCTCCTTTGCATCATTATCATTTTGTTATTTTATTTAAAAATTTCAATGATATTTCTTTCCCGTACAAAGATAAATACCCTTTATGTCTTTATGCGAGAGTAAAATCTTTCCTGTGTCAAAACAGCATAAAATTAACCGATATAACCGCCATCTACTCCGAGCACCTGGCCTGTTATGTAACTTGCATCATCCGATGCAAGGAAAACAAAAGCAGGAGCGATCTCTTCAGGGGCGGCAAATCTTCCAAGCTGAATTCTGGCTTCATAAATTTTTCTTAATTTCTCGTCGGTCTGCAGCTTTTTTGTCATATCTGTTTTTGTTATTCCCGGGCAGATCACATTAACATTGATATTGTACCTGCCAAGTTCCCTTGAAGCAGATTTTGTAAATCCTATAATGCCAGCCTTTGCAGACGCATAATTGATCTGACCTATGGTGCCGTAAATCCCGGCAGTTGAGATCACATTGATTATTTTCCCGTATTTTTTTTCCTTCATATACAGGCCAGCTGCCTGAACTGTGTTGAATGCAGCTTTTAAATGAATATCAATAATGGCATCCCAATCAGCCTCCTTCATTTTAAGAAGCATAGATGGTTTTGAAACACCGGCGTTGTTCACGAGAATATCGATGCCGCCAAGTTCTTCCACACATCTGTCAACCATATTTTTTGCGCTTGCATGGTCTGCAACATCGGCTTTCACTGCAAACCCCTTTTGTCCCAGCTTTTCAATTTCAGCTACGGTTTCTTTTGCAGCGGCATCATTGGAGTGAAAATTTACAAGGACATCGGCTCCCTGTGCAGCAAAGGCAAGAGCCACTGATTTGCCTATGCCGCGGCTTCCGCCTGTTACGATGGCCTTTTTACCTTTAAGTCTCATACTCTCACCTCATATTTCTTATGTTAAAATGTTAAATTCCTTTTTATACCTTTTCAGCCAGCCATGCAGTTTTTTTATGTGAGACTCCTGCCGTCTGCAATTCTGAAGCTTTGATTCCCGTTTACACGTTAAAAATCAGGAACAAGAACTATTCTTCTGTCCGGTGATTTTTTATGGGCTTCTTCAAACGCTTCATTAATGGTGCTCATCGGTCTTGTCTGGACAAAATCTGAAAAATTTATTTTCCCCTTTGTTACCATACTTAAAACAGCGGGGTAATATTCAGGCAGACATCCCCATGTACCCTTGACTTCTGCATTAAATGCCATGAGCCGACTCACTGAATACTCAACCTTGTGGGGTCCGTATCCGACTATTATAAGTGTTCCTGTAAAACTTAAAAGTGAAAGAGCCAGTTCCTGACCCGGTTTTGAACCGCTCACCTCAAATATTTTCCATCCTGTTGAGGCAAGTCCGTTCTTTTTTCTGTAAGCTTTTATTTCCCCTGATATCTCCCTTGCAGTTTTCCCCGATGAATTTACTGCAAAATCAGCACCGTTTTTAAGCATTGTTTCAAGACGTTCTCCATTGATATCAATGGCAATTACCCTGCCTGCTCCAAGGGCTTTAAGCTCCTGGACAAGGTATTGGCCAACACCGCCAACGCCAATGACTATAGTGTTGTCCCCGTACTGCAGGTTTGCTCTTTTGGTAGCCTGAAAAGGTGTTGTGGCTGCATCGGCAACCACTGCAAGATGTGAAAGAGGTATATCTCCACGGTCTTTTACCTCACAAAGATCAATGGAAGGAACGGGGATATGGCTGGAAAAGCCACCGTAAATTCCCATGCTGTTACCGGGCATTTTCTGTGCAAGGCAGCGGTTTCCAAATCCTGTTTTACATAAAATACACTGACGGCAGGGCATAACTGCAGGAATGATAACTTCCTTTCCAACCCATTTTGAATCTCCTGCAACTACAGTTCCTGAAATTTCATGTCCCAGCGTAAGGGGCGGTTTATTCACAGTTGGTACACCATCGTAAAAATAACCAAGATCTGTGTGGCACACTCCGCATCCTGCAATTTCAACAAGAACCTCACCTGGTTTTAGTTCAGGAACATCAACTTCGGTTTTCTCAATTTTACCCGGAACAACAGCTCCTGTTTCCTTATCCTTTGTAAAAGGCTTAACCATCTGCCATGTCTGAATTTTATCTGGTATATCTGCCATTTTTTCCTCCTGCTTTTAAGTAATATTATCAGTTACCTGTTATAGCCGCATCATAACTTTTTATAGCCACATAATAACCTGCAGCACGCGGGCTTTTATTATCGATATTGCATTTTTTTAACTGCCATAAGGCCGATCGTTTACTGTTGTTCATTGGCGTGTTTTGCCGACAGGCTCAATTCAGACAATAAAATCAGTGCATTTTCCGCAAGATCCGCAGGCACAAAAATATGATCATGGAAAAAAACTGCAATCATAGGGGAGTCAAATCTTTTTGCCACTTCCAAATTTCTTGTTTGCTTTGGCAGTAATTAAGAAAAACGGCACTAAGCCGCCTTAAACACATAATTTAAATTGCCATTTTCAAGGCTGTTTGCAACAACTTTAATTTTCATGCCTATCTTAATTGCCTCATCGGCAAGCTCTTTGTCCATTCTGCCGAAAATCCTGTATTTCCCGAAGTCAGCAACGGCGATTGTGTAGGGCAAATCATTTTCAAAGCCAACCGGTCCGTATTTCATTTTGGAAAAAGTCACCAGTTCCCCTGTATCCTCTGCTGCATCAAACCATTCAAGATCACTTCCAAGGCAGTTAAAGCAGTCTGCCCTTGGCGGAAAAAAATCAAGGCCGCATTTGTTGCACCTTGTTCCCATGACTTTACCTTTTTCAAGATAATCAATAAAATCATTTACCTTTGATGTGGAGGTAAAGCTCACCGTGCCAAATTTTTTAAACCGAACATCAATCTCTTTTCTTGCCATTTTCTACCTCCCCAAAATCGTTACATTCCCGTACAGGCCAACTCCGCCGATATTGTGTACAAGGCCGATTTCAGGATCTTTAACCTGAATATCACCTGCCTCACCCCTTAACTGATTTACAATTGTCCTGATTTGGGAGCCGCCGGTTGCCCCGATGGGATGTCCCTTGGAAAGAAGACCTCCGTCAATATTTACCGGAATACTTCCCTCCATATAGGTTTCCTTGCCCTGAATCAGTTCTTTTCCGCCGCCGGGCTCTGCAAATCCAAGGTTTTCGTATGCCATCATTTCGGCAATTGTAAAACAGTCGTGAACCTCTGCAATATCAACATCCTTTGCAGTGATTCCTGCCATTTCATATGCCTGGCGGGCAGCTTCGGTTGCTGCGGGTAGTCCTGACAAAAGCTCCCTTCCGGTGAGATTTACACTATTGGAAGCAGCGCCAACCCCAAGAATCCATACAGGTTCTCTTGAAAATGATTTTGCCTTTTCTTCACTGACCACAATCACACAGGAACTACCGTCTGCATTTGCGCAGCAATCCCCCACCCGTAAAGGACTTGCAATGGGATCGGTAAGGCGGCTGTCAGGACTTGTCAACTGTTCCATGTCAAGGGATTTTCTGAAAACGGCTTTTTCATTTAAACGACCGTAAAATGATGATTTCAGTCTTATAAGTGAAAGATCCTCAGGTTTTGTTCCGTATTTATTCATATGCGCCTGGGCAAAAAGGGCATAATAGGCCGGCATCATGGTTCCAAATGGGCTTTCCCACTGAATGTCGGTTCCCCTTCCCATCCTCTCCTGGGATTCCGCCGATGAAATTTCACTCATCTTTTGAACGCCCACTACGGCAACACAATCGTGAAGCCCTGATTTAACAAGGGAATATGCAAGTTTTAACCCGGTGCTGGAAGATGAACAAAGGGTCTCCACGTAAAACGTAGGCTGGGGGTTAAGCCCTAAATACTCTGCAATTAGTCCCGCAGGAGATCTCTGCTTGTCATATTCAGGTGCCGAGCATACCACCGATGCATCAATATCCTGTGAAGTGACTCCTGCATCCTGTACCGCCTCTTTGAATCCTTCAAAGGCAAGTTCCTTTAAAGAGCCGGGATAGGTGCGCACAAACGCAGACTGCCCCACTCCGATTATTCCTACTTTTCCCATAAGTTCTCTCCTGTTTTGTTGTTACCGCATCAGCCATCAATGAAGTATTTACTTATTATCATCAAATAAAAACCATAATTCCAAAGTAAAGATTATGCTTTCCCTTTCAACAGTTCAAAATACTCATCTCTTGTCATTCCTACGGT
>CAZLBE010000029.1:0-9551 GCA_964557635.1 uncultured Desulfobacterales bacterium | reverse complement strand
GCTGTTAATTTGCATTCTATTTCATATAAACGGCCATGAGGCCGATCTGGATTTGCCCGGATTTGCCTCAAAGAATCAAAGATTCTGACAATAAATTAAAATGGCATATGCACATATGCCTCCCTCTGTGGGTGATAAATCCAACCCGAGACAGTCGGCGGGCATTTTGTGTTGAATAACCATAGATTGTAATAAAAAATTGGCCAATAAAAAAAGATCCGGATTCTCATGGAATGGAATCCGGATCTTTTTTTACCTGTATAAAGGAACTTACAAAAAATTGAGATCGGCACTTGGGTTGCGGGCATTGCTCGCTTTAGGATATACGTATATTATTTTCTTTTAGTTACCTAAAATAAATTCAGCTTTTTTCAGATGGAACACCTTTCTCGTTCCAGCCCCTGATTTTATAATAATCTTTCACCATTGTATCTAATTCATTTTTTGTTATACCTTGACCATCCTCAAGGTCTTGATTAAACAGCCTTGGCGGAAGGGTATCATCATCAGGGGTTAAGCCTTCCCTGATATTAAAACGCCTTGTATTATCGGTGATAAAAGCTGCTGTTTTTTCAAGCCTTTGTTTATCCATCTCAATGCCCGTTGTAAGTGAGATAATTTTTGACAATTCCTCCCAGGTGTAAAAATCCCTGTAGAACCTGCAGACAATCAATGCATCAAATAAGGTACACCTGTCCTCAAAATCCTTGAAAAGTTCTGCTTTGCCCTCAATGGCATCGGGCTCTATCATGCCTGACAGTTCCGCCTTATAAAAAGTTGATCTCAAATGGCAGGCACCCCGATCGCTTACTGCATAGGCAAGCCCCATGCCTTTGAGCACCCTTGGGTCGTATCCCGGAGGTTCCATTCCTTTTACATGAACGGCAAAATCCTCCATACCAAGTTCTTCGGATGCCGGTTTAATTCCTTCGGCAAGAAGCCCTCCGATTCCCTCTCTTCTTACAATTTTATGTAAAATATCAGCAATGGCATCTGCAGAGCCATAATCAAGGTTATCTGAAATTTTTTGCTGTTTTGAAGCTTCAATTGCAAAGGCTGAAAGATTGCCCGAAGAGATAGTATCCATACCAAGCCTGTCACACATGTCATTTAACCAGGCGATTTCCTTTATGTCACTGATCATGCACAATCCGCCAAAGGAATAGATGGTCTCATACTCAGGGCCTTCAAGCACAAGGCCTTTATGCCGTCCTTCATCAATTTTTGTAAATTTGCCGCACCCCATGAAACAATTTCTGCATGCATGGGATTTTGCAGAAATTTTTTCCACCATGGCTTTAGCGTTGATATTATCTTTTTTGTCAAACTTTCCCTTCTGCCAGTACCTGGTTGGAAAGGCACCGGCATTGTTCATAATATCCACCATCATGGGAGTGCCGAAATTTCTGTAGGCATTGGTTGCCTTACTGTCCTTGAACTGTTTAAGTATATCACTGTTATAGGTCTTAATGCCTTCTGGATCGGCCACAGGCCGTTTTTTTTCACCATAAAAGGACATTCCTTTTATCTTCTTTGAGCCAAAAACAGCACCCATGCCTGTTCTTCCGGCAACTCTCCATTTGTCATTTTTTATAACTGCAAATCTTACAAGATTCTCTCCTGCAGGACCAATGACCATTACCCCGCTTTTTTTTGCCCTAGATTTTTCCTTAATATATATTTCACTGTCAAATGTGTCCTTTCCCCATATTTTTATTGCATCATGAAAAACAACCCCGTGTTCAGTAATTTCAAGCCATACAGGTTCAGGAGAAGCACCTTTGATCATCACGGCATCAAATCCGGTGCGGCTCAGGGGAAGCGCCAGGCTGCCACCGGAATATGATTCACCGTAAAAGGAAGTCAGAGGGGATTTACAGAAAATGCCATGGCGGCATGATCCATATATGGAACTGTCAGTTGCAGGACCCGATGCAATAATAATATGATTATCAGGTTCAAGGGGGTCAACACCTGCAGGATTGTTTTCAAGCAGAAGAAAAGTCGCAAGTCCCTTGCCCCCAAGTGTGGATTCCATGATTTTGTTATCAAGCTCTCTGACATGGAATGTTTTCTCTGTCATATCCACGGTAAGCAGTTTATTAAAAAATCCCTTCATGACTTCACCCCTCTTTTTTTAAAATTAAAAGTTTAATGCCTTTTTCCTTAAGTTCCTGTCAAAACCCCAAGAAAATGAGGAAGGGCAATCTGTTCTAATTATTAAGCTCGTTAAGGCTTTCTTCAAGTATTGCAAGACCTCTGTCAAGCTGTTCATCCGTTATGACAAATGGCATTAAAGTTCTTATGACATTGCCATAATTACCGCATGACAGGATTATCAGTCCTTTATCATAGCATAATTTTACAAGTTTTTTTGCTTCTTCTGCCGCAGGTTCTTTTGTTTCCCTGTCCCTGACAAGTTCCAGGCCAAGCATGGGCCCCTTACCCCTGACATCCCCGATGATTTCATATTTATCCTTAAGGGCATTAAATTTTTCAATAAGCGTTTCGCCAAGTGCTTTTGAACGGGCAAGCATATCATCTTCAATCAGAATTTCAAGCACGGCAAGTGCTGCGCTGCATGAAACAGGATTACCGCCAAATGTCCCGCCAAGACCTCCTGCATGGGGTGCATTCATTAATTCTGTTCTTCCGGTTACTGCACTTAGCGGCATTCCGCCTGCAAAACTTTTTGCCATTGTGATAATATCCGGCTCAACGCCCCAGTGTTCAATGGCAAAAAATTTTCCAGTCCTGCCTGCCCCGGCCTGAATTTCATCTATGATAAGTTTAATACCATATTTGTCACAAATTTTCTTTAATTTTGGAAAATATTCAGGAGGAGGTGTAACAAAGCCGCCCTCACCCTGGATAGGTTCTGCCAGAACTGCAGCAGTTGATTCGGCAGCAACATTTCCAATGAAAAAATCTTCAAGATAATCAGCACAGGCTACATTGCATTTCGGGTATTTTAAATTAAAAGGACATCTGTAACAATACGCATAGGGCATCCTGTAAATTTCCGGAGCAAAGGGGCCGAATCCAAGCTTGTAAGGTTTAATTTTGCTTGTAAGGCTCATGGTTAAAAGGGTTCTGCCGTGGAATGCATTTTCAAAGCAGATTATACCATCTCTCTTTGTTGCATAACGTGCTATTTTTACAGCATTTTCAACAGCCTCTGCACCGCTGTTGGCAAACATGGTCATTTTAGAAAAATTGCCCGGAGCAAGGTCGTTTAATTTCTCTGCAAGCTCAATATAAGATTCATACATGGCAACATGAAAGCAGGTGTGAATAAATTTTTCCGCCTGATCCTTTATGGCCTTCACCACCTTGGGATGGCTGTGCCCGACGTTGTTGACACCGATACCCCCTGCAAAATCGATGTATTCCTTTCCATCAACATCTGTCATCACAGCACCACTTGCCTTTTCTATAAAAGCCGGGGTTATATTAAAAGGCCCCTGGGGTATGCATTTATTCCTGCGATCAATAAGTTTACTTGCAAAATCTGTCATTTGAGTTCTCCTTTGTCAGAGTCTTTGATTTTTTGAGACGAATCCTGGACAAATCCAGATCGGTCTCATGGCCGTTATATGAAATATCTAAAGCAAAGAGTGTACCATTTTCGGTATATATAGATTTTAATATAAAATAATTTCATTTCTGATAAGCGTTCACTGGGCACTGCACCTGCTGCGTTTAAAAAATGGGGTCAGGCTTGCGTTATTGTGCTTTTAATCAAAAATTACTTATTTTCACGGATAAAAAGTGCAATAACACAAGTCTGACCCCCATAAATATTATGCCGCAATGCATATGGAATGCATTGCGGCATAATATCAGGCACGCAAATTTGATCAGGAACGATCTTGTATCAGCGATTCAATCAAGCGGTATGCATATTTGCATACCGCTTTAACGGCTGTTCCCCACGCTATAATCACGAGTTCAGCATTTAACAAATCAATTTTACCCTGTTTCTACGTTTAATTTAAACGTTGTCTGAACAAAAATGGGACTCATTCAACAATTTTATATATTACTTCTGAAAAATTACCATCAAGATCCTTGAGAAATTGATCCCAGTTAAGACCAAATTTATAAAATGCCATTGAAGATAATTTCTTTGTGATAATTGCATTGCGATAGGCAGTAAGATCCATGGCATTTAGTTTATCCATAATCTCTTTTTTACCAATTGTTTTAATCAGTATTCCAGGAATATAGTGCTGGAAAATTTTCCAGACAAGTTTTTTATCTTTCAGAATTTCTTTCAATTTCTTTTCAAAGAAAGCCTGTAGAGAATAAATATACTCGCTTGTAGTTTCGGAAAGCTCAAACAGCGGGACTGCGGTGTCAGAATCGTGTATTTTAATAAGCATACCGGTTTCATCGGCAGCATATTTTTCCACAAGCATGATAATATCTTTTATAAGCGCCCACCTTGTATCGGTGTGCTGCAGCAACTTTTCATCATAGTCATCCTGGAAAAGAAATGCACTTAAAACTTCTGCTGTGGAGCTTGAAAACACTCCGCCCTTATTTGCCGTGAAATCTTTGATCTGTTTTATGGTCGTGGATGATGCTATACGTCGTCTTGCTGCGTCATCAAAAAAAACATTTGCCCCTTCTACAATAAACTTAAGCTCCTTAAAATTGCTGAGGAATTCATCAACATTGGCGTGGTTAATTGTATCTTTTACACCGCCACAGGGGATAAATGCCTGAATATTGGATTTTTCAAGGAATCGACGGTTTTCAGGCTCAGTGAGAAATGTTCTGTAAAAAATAGCGCCGTCTTCCACATAGGTTCCATCGGGAAGGGTAACATTTTTTGATGTTCTTTTAACAATAAAACCATCCGGTCCCAGTTTATCCACGGGAAAACTTAATGAATTTTTTCTTGGTGAGGCATAGCGCATGAAACAGAGTTTCATTAACACTTTTTTGTCAAGCCCGTCAGGATCAAATAAAACAGAACCTCCATCAATAACAAGACAGATTCTGCCTTTATAACACTGGATCTGATTTGATCCGAGGTCACCGTCCGGCCCTCCTGTCATCATGAGATTTAAGTCTTCTTCCTTTGCTTGATAATGGGTAATCATTGTTCTGAAGGAAGTCATAACACCTGTTGTGGTCATGCCGCTTATTTCAATTTTACCACCAATGATATTGTAAATTTCATCCATATCCTTTGTGATGATAACGGATTTTCCATTTACCTGAAGGTCAGTCCCTTTTTCTCCTGAATCAAGCAGCCCAAAGAGATAGCCGTTTTCAAGAATACCATAGGTGTCATGTGGAATGCCAAAACTCTTTCCCGTTGTGATGGTTCTCCAGTATTTATAACCTAAATCCTTTGCACGATATGCAACTGCATCCATCAAAGGAGCTGTACCTTCGTCGGGACCGAAAAAGATCATCTCAGGTTTCCCGTAATAATCCACAATGGAATCGTCTGCCAGCATGAGATTCATTATACCTTCAGTGTAATCAAACAGGGCTTCTTTACTGTAAGCACCCCCGCCGTATGTTGCATGGGGTACCACAACACCCTTGGAACCACTTTCACAAATATCCTTGTGTTTCAGCCTCTGGGCCCTTGCACCAAGGGCATAGTTTAATGATACTGCATGATCCAATTCAAATGAATGGTTGGATGGTGTAACCCGGATCATCCTCAATCCGCCCCTTGCTATATCACTGGCCCTTAAATGTGTTCCGCAGATATAATGACCGTTAACAAGAAAAATGCCAAAAACAGGCTTGTCAAACACAAGCGGGTCAAGGATACGGTTATCGAACCGGAATGCATATGACCTTTTTTCAGGTTTGTAAAAATTGGTTTTCAAAGTGCAGGAGACAATTTTAAACATAAAATGAAAAATATCATAGCCATGGGAAAAATCCATGAACCTCACGGCAATGATTTTTTCAAATTCTTTAAATTTTGTTTCTATCTCTTTTTCATCAGGTCTGTTACGTACTGCAGGATTAAATTTTCTATCAAAAAGATCAAATAAAAACTTGATAAGATCAGGGTTCTCCTTTACAGCTTCAAGGATAAGTTTAAACGTATAGGTTGATTTTGTTGATTCATATATCCTTCCGGCAAAGGCTGCCCTGTGGTCCTTGTTTGCGTTGAATTTATTACAAACAGGTCTTATTACGTATTAACTGACATATCAACCCATTTTATCAAAATATTTGCGGTGCATTCTTTAGTTGTTTAATTATGGGTTAAAACTTTTTTTGCGGTTCGCTGCAAAAGGCTTATTATATGTTTCATTCATAAACAAAATTATCAAATAATGTCTTACTATCAGCCTTCGTCCAAACACCAACAGCACCGGCACCAGAAATATTCTTGTCCTTCAAATCGATATACTTTTAACCGTTTAGGAAAACCTTAATCCAATCTCCGGCAAACTCTACCCTGAGAATATTCCATTCATTACGGGGCACTGGAACATCCACATATGTTATAGTTTTCCGTCTCCCTTTTTCTACATAATACAAAAAAACATTATGCTTTCATATCCGTTTTCGTATATCCGCACTATTTTTCGTATTCGTGCATTTGCCAGAATTCATGATACTCGATTGCTTATCAAATTTATTGTACTAATAAATGGGACATCTCCCGGACAATTGTTAAATTTATAATTTCAGATCGTTTTTCAGATCGTTGAGTCTTTGATTAATAAATTTCATATCAAACGCATCAGGATCAAATTCTCCACCAATCCATTCTAACATAGATTCATGCTCTTCATGATTTGGATCTTGAATTATGTCCAAAAAATCGAAGTATGCCCAAATACCACCGCAGTCCTCCGGAGGACATGCTTTTTTTCCTTTAATGACTACAGGTGATTCAGAAAAATCTAAAGGAAGAATTTTTTCGAGAACAATTTTATGTTCCCAACTATCACCAAAATCATATTGATAAACAAACTTGTCTTTTGGATTGGAAATGATATCCTGTAAATAAATCTTACGCTCATCAGTTATATCCATATCAAAATCCGGGTCCGGGATTCCAATATAAGACTTTCCAACTTTATATTGATGTAAATGGTAATCAGACCAACCCATTGCTATCTGCAAGACGGAATGTAATTGATCTAATCTTATATTGTCTTTGACTATCAATCTTCTCCATATTGGGGGCTTGCTTCCAGCCAGGGTAACTTTGATTTGGTACAACGATTTCGATTTTTTATTCTTCTTTGCCATTTTGACCTCCATGTTTAAATTAATTTCCAGCCAACGTAAAGATCATCTGCCACTATGCAGCGCCAGCGAAATAGTGGTCAGTCAATGGAAAAAATTCCATATGTCGGCATATTAAAATCAAATTAAATAAAATTTTTATTAAATAAACTTCTCTTCTTACTAAATTTGTGTCAAATTCTTATGTATCAAATCCCTTTGAACTTTGTAAGCTTTTTTTGTATTGTTAAATTTTTCCAGAAATACATATTTTTTAACATGTGCAATATCATATTATTTTCGTCTTGATAAATGGTAAAAACCCATTTATGATATGCCAGAATGCATAATAAATGCATTTCGGCATACAAAGATAAAGACCATGGGAGCAATCTGGGTTTACCCTGATTTGTCTCGTAATAAAAATGGAGAAATTTCCACATGCTTTCAGAGATAGTTCACCTGCCGCCTGCCATGATCAAAGAGGGCAGGATAAAACTTGACTGGAAAAAGTTCAGCAAAGCATTTTTAGATGCAACTCCTGATGGGATTGCTGTCCTGGACATAAGCCTTAAAACGATTATGTCCAATCAAATAGCAAGGGAAAAATTAAACCTTTTTCCCGGAACCCTTTTGAATTCAACTTTACCGAAGCTTGCCGAAATGGCTAAAGAAGTGCTGGTGAAACTTGAACCTGTTAAATCCATTGTATTGAAACATGAAGATTCCTGTTTTTCAGTGAATCTAAATCCCAGCATCATAGGTAAAAATCCCCTGGGAATTCTCTGTATATTCCAGGATATTACGGATTTTGAAAGTATTAAAAACAGCATGTTCTCCTTTCAGGAACTGTCCATTGAACTTGATACAGTGATCGCTTCAAGTAGCGATGGACTATGGATATGCGATGGAAAAGGAACAGTGCTCAGGATGAATCCTGCATCTGAGCGTCTAAACAGTGTAAAGGCATCTGATATTGTAGGAAAAAATATGCAGGAGCTGATAGATGCACAACTTATTGATCAATCTATTACTTTAAAAGTTATTAAATCCCGTAAAAAAGAGAGTATTTTTCAAAAAGTGAAGAATGGCAAAAAGTTGTTTCTCTCTGCAAATCCCGTGTTTGACAAGGATGGACGTCTTTTCAGAGTGGTCGTTAACGAGAGAGATATTACTGAAATCGAGAACCTGAAACAAAGGGTTGAAGATCAGGAAGCTTTAAAGGATCAATATAAAAGAGATCTATTGGAAATGCAGATAGAGGAGAGTGAGTCTAAAAAAATAATCTGCAAAAGTGCCAATTATAAATTAATTCTTGAAAAAGCAATTAAACTTGCCAAAGTCGATTCAACGGTTCTCATTCTTGGTGAATCAGGAACCGGTAAAGGAGTAATTGCCGATTTGATCCATAAATATTCCTCCCGTGCCGATAAACCAATGATTAAATTGAACTGCGGAACAATTCCTGATTCCCTTGTTGAAAGCGAATTGTTCGGGTATGAAAAAGGTGCATTCACCGGCGCTGGTAAAACAGGAAAACCAGGCAGGTTTGAAATGGCGGACAAAGGTATAATTTTTCTTGATGAAATTGGGGAACTGCCCCTGTCATCACAGGTTAAGCTGTTAAGATTCCTCGAAGACGGTAAAATTATCCGTGTAGGCGGCACTGAGAGTAAAACCATTGACACAAGAGTCATTGCAGCTACAAACAGAGATATCAAAAAGATGCTTGTCGAAAGAACGTTTCGTAAGGATCTTTACTACAGGCTCAATGTAGTTCCCCTTACAATCCCTCCTCTAAGGGAGCGCAATGACTGTATTCTTCCCCTTGTTGCACATTATCTTGATTATTTCTGTGATAAATATAAAAAAAAGCAACACCTGCATCTGACAAAAAATGCGCTTGATGCCCTGTTTCTATATCCCTATCCCGGAAACGTCAGGGAATTAATTAATATCTGCGAACGTCTTGTTGTGATGCATACAAGGGGTGATCTCTCCTATGAAGATTTGCCCAATAGTGTTATTGCCGGGAAATACAGTCCGGACATTGAGAATTCAGAAATATTCGACAGCGGGCTTACTCTCCGTCAGATGCTTGAAAAAGTAGAAAAAAAAGCTGTCGAACATGCATTTAAAAAGTATAAAACACAGACAGAAACGGCAAAGGCGTTGGGGCTTAACCAGTCAACCATAGCAAGAAAATTGAAAAAATACGCTTTGGTATAGTCTAATTTTACGCAATATATGCACAAATGCATAAAATTGTTATCTCAAATTCCTCAACAGTATTAAATCTTTAATATCTGGAAAAAAACTTATAACCGATT
>CAZLBE010000028.1:0-9783 GCA_964557635.1 uncultured Desulfobacterales bacterium | reverse complement strand
GAATCCCATGTTTGCCATTGCAATTGCAGCAGTTTTGGGAGGAATTCTGGCATCTATTTTTACAACGATTTTGTCATGATTTGCCTTAAAGAAATGTAACCTTTCACAGTCAATAGCAATTAAGGAGTACAATTTTGATGCTTTCCTGGGAACGGCAAGTGCCACTGGCAGAGATATTTTTGCAAGGCTTGCCACAATTATGGATCAGCCACTTGTTTCTGACTGCGTTGAAGTTAATATTGATGGAAAAAAAGTAAAAAAATCTCATTTTTCAGGCAAAACATTTGCCACACTTAAGGTTGTGGATAGCGATGTCTTTCTCTGCACAATACGCCCTAACGCCATTGACCCTGTTCAATCGCCGGGGAATGCCGAAGCAAAGCTATCCAGCAGGCTGTTTCCGAAAAATTAATGCGCATAGAGAAAAGCCGTCTTGCTCAGGAGTGCGCCAAGCTTGATTCAAAATTCGAACAATCTTTAGCAGAGGAAAATTTTTCATCGGAGTTGGAAGAATGGCCGGAATATTAATAGCAAAAGTATCTGACGAAGAATTGGTTCTCATCATCAATGGTTTGAATGAAATAATTGACGGTTAACCATTAAAACCCTTTCAGCCAGATTTTATAAATATTGAAAAGCAGCTATGAAGGATGATATCTTCCCTATCCCCCCTTTTTTAATATAATTCGTATTTCACGAGTTTTCCTGGAAGCCCCCCCATCCTTAAAGGTCGTTTCCAGGCAGGAGCAAGGGGAAAATTTTTGATATACTTTGGTTCTCCAAAATAGATGAATGCCGTTGATTTGCTGCACCTGGTTTTTAAAAAAATACCAAACTCATGATAAAAGCTGTCAAGATCCTTGTCTTTTCCCATCCTGATGCCATATGGAGGATTGGCGACAATCAGGGTATTGTCCAATGATTTTATATCGTGAAAATCTTTTTGTTCAACCATGATTTCGTTGCCGAAATGAAGGCCCATTATATTTGTTTTTGCGGCATCAACGGAAATTTTTGACACATCGCTTCCCGATATCACACCTTTTGCAGGTTTCCTGAAATTGTTCCGGGATTCATCCATAATTTTTTTCCACAGTTCAGCATTGAAATCCGGCAGTCTTTCAAGTCCAAACTGTGTCCGAAATATTTGTGACGGAATCCTGCTGTACTTCATCAGCGCTTCACACAAAAAAGTTCCTGATCCGCACATGGGATCGTATAAACGTTTTGTTCCGTCCCATCCGGACAGGTTGATAATGGAGGCTGCAACGGTTTCCTGCATGGGCGAGGAGATCGTTTCTTCCCTGTAACCTCTTTTGTGCAGAGGCCCTCCAGAGGCATCAATGGAAATATTTGCCAGATTTTTATGGAGATGAAGATTAATGATAATATAGGGATTTTTTGGATCAACATCCGGTCTTTTCCCGGTTCTGTCCCTGAAATAGTCTGCAATGGCATCTTTAACACGCAGGCCTGCAAAATTGGAATGGGTGATATTTGATTCAGACACATTGGCGGAAATGGAAAAGGTCTTTTTCGGGGTTAAAAATTCCTCCCAGTGTATTTTTTTAGCAGCCTTGTACAGATCGTCCTTGTCATTGCACTCAAAGGAAACAAGCGGGGCAAGTATTCTTGAAGCAAGCCTTGAAAAATAATTTATCCTGTAAAAATTTTTCTTTGAGGCCTTAAACCACAGTCCCCTGAATATAGGTTTTAAATCACAGGCACCAAGTTCCTTAAACTCCTCCATGACAATATCATTGATACCCTCGGCGACCTGTGCAAAATACATGGATTCTTTCTGGTATATATATTTAAGTTGCGCCTGCTTCCTTGTTCTTCCCTTTCCTTTTAAAAGGATACTTCTCTTACCTGTATTCAATTTTTATCCTTAAATTATTAATTTTGACAAACCTCACAAAAAAAACGCGAACAGTTTAAGATAATTAATCCATATAATCAATAACAAGTTTAAAATAATGATAAAGGATTGCTTGACTTTGATCCGTAAAGATGGTTCTTTTATAAGAAAAACTTTGGATATCAGAGCGGTTTTTGGCATACGCGCCTTCGGCCCATACTTTGTCAGAATCTTTGATTCTTTGAGACGGGTCTGGACTTGAATCCAGATCCGCCTCATGGCGGTTATAAAAAAGGTTGAACAATCATGCTGGTAATAATATAACAGCGCTTCTGCAGGATTGATACGGTGATTGTTGTGTTTATCCCGCCATACAAGCAGTGAAAAATATGAAAGCGGCAGAAATAATGGGACAGAGCAGCCTGATAAAAAATCGGATTAAACGACTTCAGTCTTATATTGGGATTAAAGCTGACGGGATTATCGGACCTGCAACTCTGACTGCCATTGAAGACAGAATTTTTGCTGAAAATAATGATAAAAAAAAGCCAGATGAAAGTACAAAAAATAATCACAAAGACGACGCTGAAAATAAAGAAGAACTCTCAAAACAACATCCATTTGAATATGCATTAAAGGTTTCCCAAAAAGGCCTTGATTTAATCGTTAAATACGAAATCTCTTCAAAAAATTACTATAAAAAATTTTTATCCCATCCTGTCTGGCCCGGAGGGTCATCCGGTATTACCATTGGCATTGGGTATGATCTTGGATATAACTCCGCAGGCAGCATTAAAAAAGACTGGCAGGGAAAAATTGACAGTGAGAATTTACAGAAGCTTTTAGAAATTTCAGGGAAAAAAGGAAAAGCTGCAGAACCGCTGTTTCATGGGGTAAAGGATATTTTTATCCCCCTGGAATCAGCAAAAAGAGTTTTTTATGAATCTTCTCTTCCAAAGTATGCTGCAAAAACAAGAAAAACCTATCCTGGAGTGGAAAATCTTTTTCCCGATGCCCAGGCCGGGCTGTTATCCTTAATTTATAACAGGGGGGCTGCCATGAAAGGTCCACGGAGAATTGAAATGGCCGCAATAAAATCCCTTGTGCCGGATATGGATTATCAAGGTATTGCAGCACAGATCATCTCAATGAAAAGATTATGGGAAAACAAAAGTTTAGACGGGCTTTTAAAAAGAAGAGACAGCGAAGCAGAGTTGGTTCTGCGTGCAGACAGAGCATATGAAGATATGGAAATTGTCAGAATATAACTGCCGTGATGCGGAACTGGATTTATAATATTTTAAATAATGAATAATTTTAACTTAAAAAGAGGAGAAAAACATGAATTTTAAGGATTTAAGTATCAAAAAAAAATTGTACATCGTTTTTGTTGTTTTAATTGTTGTATCATCCGTTGTTATTTCTATTTTTGTAAATACCCAGTTAAAAACTATTAAAAAGACTGAACTTGTCAACACAAAAAAACTGCTCACTGCTTCATTTAATGGCATTTTAAATGCAAAAAAAAATACATGGCTTACCAACGCTCTGCAGATAGCATTCAATAAAAATATTATTGAAACCATGGAAACAAATGACAAAGGAGCGGCTTTTAATATTTTGAAGCGTTATGGTGATATATTCAGAAAAAATACTAAATTTAAAAATGTAGCGGTTCATCTTATTGATTCTGATTTACATTCCTTTGTTAAATCATGGAACGGGGCAAGCAGCGGGGAGAGCTTAAATTACAGCAGGGCATATAAAAAGGTTAAAGCAACCGGAAAACCGCTTATTACAATGGAGGAGTCACCTAAGGGGTTAAGGCTCAAAGGACTTTTCCCCATGATAGATAAAAGTTTACCTGTTTCAGATCAACAAAATTTTGTTGGCATAGCTGATTTCGAAGGGGGGTTGAATTCAATCAAGAAAGCTTTAAAACCCAGCAATATTGAATTTCTGTATTTCATAGATGGAAAGTATCTTAATATTGCAAAAAAATTGAAATCAAAACCCCATTTTCAAAATTATTATTTAAGTCAGAAAAGTGTGGATAAAAATTTCTTATCTTATGTTTTAAAAGATCTTGATCTAAAGACAGCGTTGAAGGGCGGCATGTTTGATAAAAAGTATTTTACCATTGCACTGCCCATTACAAGTTTTTCAGGAGAAAAGCTCGGTGTGTTCGTCCTGGGTAAGAAAACAAAGCTCGTCATGGAAACAATAAATGCAAGTGCCCATACAATTTACAATGTCATATGGATTCTTTCGGTAATAATGCTGATTTTTATTGTTTCAATTATAACAATAATTAATATTTATGTCACAAAGCCCTTGAAGGGTGTTGTGGATAACATGAAGGATATTGCCCAAGGAGAAGGGGATCTGACAGCAAGGATAAAGGTATCGTCAAAGGATGAAATAGGAGAACTTGGCAGATGGTTTAATCTGTTTATTGAAAAACTCAACGGGATTATTTTAAATCTCGTTGATGATACCAAGACATTAGATGCTTCATCCGGAGAATTGTCAGGGGTATCAAAACTTATGGTGACCGATGCCGGACAGGTGCAATCCCAGGCCAATACCGTGGCAGCAGCAGCAGAAGAGATGAGTGTTAACATGAATTCCGTGACACAAGCCATGGAACAGGCATCCATGAATGTAAACCAGGTGGCTTCAGCAACGGAAGAGATGACAGCCACAATTAATGAAATTTCTGCCAATACCGGAAAAACAAGCTCAATTACAGCACAGGCAGTTGATGAAGCTGAAAAAGCGTCGAAAAAAATCGGGGAGCTTGGCGTATCTGCAAAGGATATTGGAAAAGTAACAGAGGCGATCCAGGATATCAGCGAGCAGACCAATCTGCTGGCTTTAAACGCCACCATTGAAGCTGCAAGGGCCGGGGAAGCAGGCAAGGGTTTTGCAGTGGTTGCAAGTGAGATAAAAAGCCTTGCAAATCAGACGGCAGAAGCAACAATTGACATCAGGCACAAGATAGAAGGTGTTCAATCCATCAGCAGTGAAACCGTGAAAGAGATCAAGCGGGTAACGGAAATAATCAGAGATGCAAATGAACTGGTGGGCAGCGTTGCAGCGGCAGTTGAAGAGCAGACCGCAGCAACAGGTGAAATTGCAAAGAATGTTCAACAGACATCTTCCGAGTTTATAGAGGTAAATGAGAATATTTCCCAGGCAGCTTCCGTTTCAGATCAGATAGCAAAAGAAATTGCCCTTGTTGATAATGCATCTGTTACAATGGCCGATAACAGCGGTCAGTTAACCGATACTGCTGCGGATCTGAATAAACTGGTTCAGAAAATCTCTAATCTTACAGGTCAGTTCAAGCTCAGAGACGATGGTCGGTTTCATGCAGGTGAAGTAAAACTTGCCCATAATATATGGAAGAAAAAATTATCAGACATGCTTGCAGGAGAATTATCCCTGTCTCCGTCCGATATCACAGCACACCATGACTGCGAATTCGGGAAATGGTATTTTAGTGACGGCAAGGATAAATATGGACAGAACTCAGTATTTAAGGCAATTGACAGCTCGCATGCAAAAGTACATGATACCGCCCGTGAAATTGCCCGGCTTTTCAATGATGGTGAAAAAGAAAAAGCAAGGGATCTGTTTTCTGAATTCAAGGGGATAACAGATAAATTGTTTGATATGTTAGATGAACTGAAAAAGGAGATCAATACTGCTGAATAACGACCATGAGGCCGATCAGTATATGTAAATGCTTTTTTGCCGGTGGGTGTTGGTTGTTTAATAAAAAAAATGAGATAGAGACAATGATGCGTGACAAGACAGATACGTCTCCGCTGTCCGAACGGATATTCCGCCGTTTTTTCCGGCAGATCGCCCAGGGCGGATATCCCCTGTTTCTTGCGGCCATGGCGGCGGTGGTATGGGCCAATTACTTTTCTTCAAGTTACCATTCGCTGCTGCATGCGGAGGTCTCATTTCATATCGGGCGCTTCGTGCTTTCAAAATCCATTACCCACTGGATCGATGAAGCATTGATGGCGCTTTTCTTTTTCACCGTAGGCCTGGAGATCAAACGGGAATTGCTGGTGGGAGAACTTTCAAGCGCACGTAAAGCGATCCTCCCGGCCATGGCCGCAATCGGCGGCATGGTGGTGCCGGCGGTGTTCTATTACTGGATCAACATCGGCGGGGACTATGTTTCGGGATGGGGAATTCCCATGGCCACCGACATCGCGTTTTCCCTGGCCATACTCAGCCTGTTAGGGAAAAAAGTACCGTTCGGATTGATTATCTTCCTCACTGCTTTTGCCATAGCCGATGACCTGGGTGCTGTTATTGTCATCGCCATATTCTATACGCCGATGATTCAGGTGGCGTACCTGTACATCGCTGCTGGCTTTCTTTTCGGGCTGTTTGCGGCGAACCGGATGTGTATTTGCAGTCCACTTATCTATATCGTTCTCGGGGCCGGCCTGTGGTTTGCCGTTCTGGGGTCGGGCATTCATGCGACAATCGCCGGGGTCATCACCGCGATGTTTATTCCGGCAAGGGGCAAATATGACACCGACACCTTCATTGGCCAGGTCAGATCCCATTTAAACGAATTTGAATGCGAAGCGGATTCCTGCGGGCGTTCAATCCTGTTGAATCGAAAGCATCAGAATGCGGTGCTTGCCATTGATATGGCCTGCCGGGACGTAGAAACCCCATTGCAGCGGCTCGAACACGGCTTGCAGGCATGGGTGTCGCTGATTATTCTGCCGCTGTTTGCCCTGGCCAACGCCGGACTGGTCTTGCGGGGAATGAATTTTGCCGGGGCTGCATTGCACCCGGTCACCCTGGGCATTTTTACGGGGCTGCTGGTCGGAAAGCCCCTTGGTATTTTTTTGTTTGTATGGCTGTCCGTAAAGATTTTCAAAACCGAGCTGGGCAACGGCCTGACATGGATGCATATGGTCGGTGTAAGCTTTCTCGGCGGCGTTGGATTCACCATGTCCCTGTTTATCAGCGGTCTTTCTTTTGAAAAACCGGCATATCTGGAGTATGCGAAACTGGGCGTCCTGTCCGGTTCCATTTTATGCGGAGTTATCGGATTCTTCATTCTGTCCTACGCCGGGAGAAAACGTTTGGCCTGAGAGCCAATTTTACAACGTTATTTTTATCCGCCATACCTGTCATTAAAGGAGTCCCAGAATTTTGTATCCCTGTTCTGCCAGTCTTTGCCAAAGGATTTTTCAAAAAAGGGTAAATACCGATCTGTAAAAAGTACAATCAGAAACAGGGTAAATACCGACCTGTCAAGATTGGTGAGAAAAGTGTGCTGTTCATCTTTATATTCGTCTATTTGGGACTGCAAAAGCATACTAATGCTATGTGAGCAGGCCAAAATGGGCGAAGATGAGGTGCTGGCAGAATATTTACTTATTGAGATTAAGGGGGGAAATCAGGTTATCCATTGGAATGGCTATTTTTTAGTCATGGGGTGTATAAAAATAAACCATGGAAAAAACTGTTCCTTTGGGGAAAAGAACAGGGGAGGAGGTTAATTTGTCGTGGAATTCTTAAGTCTCAAATATGTGATATTCCTCAAGGTGATAACGGGGATCGGGATAAATGGCAACGGATCTCTTTATTCTATTTTCAAGGGATTCTATGAGATATTTTTCTTCACCATGAAAAAGCTGTGCAATATCAGGATGCACTTTAACGGTAAAGCTGTTTCCCATCATATCCCTTGCCTCACTTAAAACATCCCTGTAAATTTTGTGACATATGGACTGTCCGGAGAGCAGCATGCCATCACCGCCACAATAAAAACAGGGTTCACAAAGGGTTCTGGACAAGTTTTTTCTCACCCTTTTTCTTGTCATCTGGACAAGGCCAAGTTCGGATAATGGCAGAACATTGGTCTGGCTTTTATCCTTTTTCAGGGCTTCGTTGAGCTGCACCATAACTTTTTCTTTATGGTTATTTTTCTTCATATCAATAAAATCGATAATAATAATCCCGCCAATATTCCTTAAACGGATCTGGTATGCTATCTCCTTTACTGCTTCAAGATTTGTTTTTAAGATTGTTTCTTCAAAATTATGCTTTCCAACATACCGGCCCGTATTAACATCAATGGCCACAAGCGCTTCGGTCTGGTCGATTATTATATAGCCTCCCGATTTAAGCCAGACCTTCTTTTTTAATGCCCTTGCAATATCACCTTCGATATTATAGGCGTCAAAAATCGGTTCAGCTCCGTTGTACAATTCAACCGTGACATTAAGATCGGGCATGAATTTGGCAATAAAATCCTTAATCTTTTTGTACCCTGCCTTTGAATCTATGATCAGCTTGTCATATTCGTCCGTCAAAAGATCCCTTACCGCTCTGAAAGTGACAATTAGATCTCTGTATATCAGGTGCGGTGCCGAAGTTGTTTTGCTTTTTTTCTGTATATCTTCCCAGGTTCTTGTAAGAAAATTTATTTCCTTTCTAAGCTGCTCTTCCTCTATGCCTTCAGCTGCAGTTCGGAAAATATATCCGAAATTATCTTCCTGTACAGAGGCAAGAAGATTTTTAAGACGGTCTCTTTCCTCTTCGCGGGTTATTCTTCTTGATATGCCGATATGGTCCACAGTTGGCATGATCACCATAAAACGTCCCGGCAGAGATATATGGGTTGTCACCCTGGGCCCCTTTGTGCCAATGGGGGATTTTGCGATCTGGACAAGAATCTCCTGATTTTCACTGACAAGTTCCTCTATACTGTATTTTGAGGGGGAAGGACGACCCCATCTTGAGGATATTTCAAGCTCTTTATTCATAATGATGTCATCATCATCGGTATCTGATCTGGAATTCTGCACAGTATCAGTGTCGTTGTCCTGCTCAAACATTTCGGTGAATTCATTGGCACTGTCATCAAGGATATCATCCACATATAAAAACGCAGCCTGGGTCAACCCTATGTCCACAAATGCCGCCTGCATTCCAGGCAGAACACGCTGGATTCTTCCCTTGTAAATATTGCCGGTGATATTGGTGTCATCGCCTCGTTCTATGAAAAGTTCTGCAATGGTTCCGTTTTCAAGAAGTGCGACCCTGGTTTCATGCTCCTCGGCATTTACAACAAGTTCTTTCATCATATAGTTACTCTGTTATTTACTCTGTTAGTGCCTTTGGTTTTTAATTTTTCAGTTTAATAACTGCTGCAGCCTGTATGTTTTTTACCGGTACCTTAAAAACACTGCCTAAAATATCTGCAGGCCTGATTGTTCTGTTCTGATAATCGGTTAAAGTCATTTCAATATTGCATGGATCAAAAAATTTTATCTTCTTTGTTGCTTTCCTTAAATCAATTGTTCTTGCTTTTCCTTTAAAACTTGTCTGCTCAACAGGATATTCTTTAAGATTCATAAAATCATCAATACATTTTCTGTCAATATTGTAACCCTTAAATAAAATTCTGTAAACAGCAGGGAGGTCTGAATCGCTTTTTTTAATGGATGCACAGGGAATACACCTTGTTACGGACAGGATATCAGGCAGAAATGAATTTAATTTTTCCCTCATGAAATCATAATCCACACCCATTTCAACATAAAGATTAAAAAACTCTTCTTCGCTCTCCATACCCACGGGAAGAGGATTATCAAAGGATATTTTCATCCCCGGGTGAAATCCTTTTGTGTGTTTTACTTTTATACCGGTTCTTCTTACAGCCCTTCTGATTATTTTGGCAAGTTCAAGATGGCCTAACAGTCCTGCATCCCCTAAGCGTGAATAAAATACCCTGACTTTAATATATCTTATATCCTGATTATGATCTGCTGCAAAACGAGTCCGGATCAAATCCTGATCCTGATCAGAATTCGCCCCATGGCGGTTCTCTTTTGTCTGACCAATATTGGATTGTGATTCTTTATGAACAG
>CAZLBE010000027.1:1845-9874 GCA_964557635.1 uncultured Desulfobacterales bacterium | reverse complement strand
ATTAATGGAAAGTATAATTGTACCTGCAGGCACATTTCTTTCTTCAAAGGAGAGAAACGGGGTTAAATGCACATTCATGACAACTACTGACACTCTGGTTCATCCTTTGCAGATTATTTCTGCAAAAACATCTGTCAAGGGGAAAAATTTCAGTATTGCCATATCCATGCGGCTTTCCGGGATTCCACTTTCCCAGTGGGACACCGGGGCAATATCCTTTTATCTTTCAGGTGCCTATGCAAAGGCTTCAAATCTTTTTGCATGTTTTAAAAAATTTGTCTCCGAAATAAAAATCGTTCCTAAAAATCATGATACAGACTATACAGTGCCTGTTAATGATTTTTATTGTTCTTCTTTTGATAAAAATAATTCATTGTTTTCTTACCCTTCCCAGTCTTTTTCCGGGTTTGCTCTGCTTCAGGAGTATTTTATTTTTCCTGAAAAATTTCTTTTTTTTGAATTTAAGAATCTGAACAGATGGCAGGACAGGGGAGAAGAATCGGAATTTGATATAATTTTTGATTTTTTTGAACCGCCCATGAGCCTTCCCTCTGTTAATGCCGATGATTTCTCTCTTTTTTCAGTACCAGTTGTAAATATTTTTCCAAATGAAACAGAGCCTGTACTGATTGATCATACAAAGGAGAAAATAAGGCTTCGGGCATCATCAAAAACAGGGGCAGGTTTTCAGATATACAGTGTTGATAAAGTTACAGGCTTTGTCCAGGGAAGTGTAAAACCTGTTGAGTATTTTCCAATGGATTTCTTTTCTTCAGGCTCTGAGGATAAATCTTTTTTCAAAACGGAAAGAGCTATATCACCCATAACAAATTTATACGAAGTCTATCTTTTCCTTTCATACTCCAATAAAAAAACCGAGTACAGCAGGGAGACTTTAACTATTGAGATTACCTGTACAAACGGTGAGGAACCTGAATATCTCATGCCCGGAGATATCTGTGAGCAAACTTCAAATTCTCCTGAAGTGCTCAATTTTAAAAATATCACACCTCCCACTTCCTATGTGGATCCCCCGCTTGAGGGTGACACTCTATGGAGAATGCTGTCGCATATTTCTTTGAATCTTCTCTCATTAACCGATACCGAGAGCTTTAAGAAAATTTTACAGGTTTATATCTTCCCAAACAACAGGGATAAGGTAAAAGTCGCTGCGAATCTTAAAAGAATACAGGGTATAAAGGAACTTAAAATAAAACATGAAGACAGGCTGGTAAAAGGAATGGTCGTACGGGGACACAATATTTCCATGGCGGTGAACAGTGATAATTTTGCTTCCATGGGTGATGTTGTTGTGTTCGGAACGGTTATGGACGAATTTTTCAGCAGGTACAGCAGCATAAACACTTATACAAGGTTCACCCTTGTTGAAACTGTTTCAGGAGAGTCATTTTCATGGAGACCAAGGATAGGAAAAACGAAGTTATAATAATAGATAAGCTTATTGAACAGAGTTCTTCGTTTTCCTTTGTTCAGGCGGTAAGACTGTTTATACATCATATTTCCCATCAGAGTGAAAATGATGATATTGACAAAGACAGAATTCTTGAAAAAAATATACGTATCAGACCTGAACTTACCTTGAGATTTCCGGGAACGGATATTACAAATATTGAGAAAATTGATAAAGAAGAACTAAAATACCTGATTACAGTTACTTTTCTTGGCTTATATGGTTCATCATCACCCTTACCTACATTTTATACCGAAGACCTGCTTGATGAATTCAGTGAAGAAAAATCAATAAAACGCGATTTTCTTGATATAATAAATTACAGATTATACCCGCTTTTTTTCAGAATATGGAGTAAGTACAAACTTTTTTACAGGATATGCGAAGAAAATGATTATAAAAGTATCAATCTTTTGTACTCCATGCAGGGGCTTGAAGATGAAGAATTAAGAAAAAAAATATTTAATATTGAAAAATATTTCAGATATACAGGTTTAATGCTGCAGTTTCCACGTTCGGCAGAAGGACTTGAATCAATGATTGCAGATTATTTTAATCTTACAGACCAGGTAAGTATTCTCCAGTGTGCCCAAAGAAAAGTTATGATCCCGAATGATCAGCATTTTATTGTGGGTTTATCCTGCTGCACTCTTGGTGATGATTCTGTGATAGGAGAAGAGATTATTGATATTTCAGGTAAATTTCAAATTCTGATTCGTGATGCCGATGCTGATACTCTTCATTCATTTTTGCCGGACAGAACACTTTTTCTTGAATTAAAGCAGCTTGTTGAATTTTATGTTGATCAGCCTCTGGAATGGGAACTCGTAGTTGAACTTAAAAAGAAAAAAGATAAAAATAGTGAAACGGCAAATATTGAAACTGCCTGTGTAGGCAATAAAAATAAAAAATGGTCAAATCTTGGATGGAACACCTGGCTTTTTTCCGAAAGTATGGCTCCGGAAACGGTTCGTACTGTTTTAAATTAATTTTATTTTTCATAACCGCCATGAGGCCGGTCCGGATTAAGGAAAATAAAAATTTTTGTTTGATATACAAAGCATGAAAAAGGAGGAAAAATGGTAAATGTAGATACAAAATCTCTGCTTCTCCGCTTAAATGATTTTTGTACAAATACTTTGCAGGCCGGAGCAGGCCTTTGCGTTTCAAGGACGCACTATGAGGTATCTGTTGAACATTTTCTGCTTAAACTGCTTGAGGATTCAAGGTCGGATCTTTCACTTATATTAAGTAAATTTGAGATTGATCCGGGCGGCATGCAGAAAAAAATTGAAGCGGCCATTGAAGAATTTAAAACTGGAAATTCAGGTAAACCTGTTTTCTCTCCAAGACTTCTTGATCTTTTTCAGGACGGATGGATGATTTCATCCATTGAGCTTGAAGAAAGGAAAATCAGATCAGGGGCAGTGCTTATTGCTCTTCTGTCCCGGCCTCTTGCCTATATAACGGGAAATTATGCTGATATTTTAAAAAAAATAAACAGGGAAATTTTAATTGACCAGTTCTTTGCAATAACAAAGGGCTCAGTTGAAACCCTTTCTTCAGGGGAAAAAATTGCTTCAGGTGTTTCAGCCCCGCGTGCAGGAGGATCTGAAACTTTTATCGGCAGATTCTGTAATAATTTTACGGAAAAAGCAAGACAGGGTAAAATAGATCCGGTTTTCGGAAGGGATGAAGAAATACGGCAGATTATAGATGTACTTGCAAGGAGAAGAAAAAATAATCCCATATGTGTGGGAGAACCCGGTGTGGGAAAAACAGCCGTTGTTGAAGGTCTTGCCTTAAGAATTATTGAAGATGATGTGCCTGATATTATTAAAAATGTAAGTCTGCTTGAACTTGACATGGGGCTTCTTGAGGCAGGTGCTGGCATGAAGGGTGAATTTGAAAACAGGTTAAAAGGTGTAATTAATGAAATAAAGGCATCTGAAACACCTGTTATTCTGTTCATTGATGAGGCCCACACCCTTATCGGAGCAGGGGGAAGTGCAGGCGGAGGAGATGCTGCAAATCTTCTGAAACCGGCCCTTGCAAGGGGAGAGCTGCGAACCATTGCAGCAACAACATGGGGTGAATATAAAAAATATTTTGAAAAGGACCCTGCACTTTCAAGGAGGTTTCAGCCCATTAAACTTGATGAGCCCTCTGTGGAGGATACGGAACTTATTTTAAGGGGATTAAAGCCAGGATATGAAGATGTTCACAAGGTTATTATCACTGAAGGCGCTGTCAAAACTGCTGCGGAATTTTCAGATCGTTATATTTCAGGAAGATTTCTGCCTGACAAGGCAATTGATCTGCTTGATACGGGATGCGCAAGGGTGAAGATCAATCTGTCCTCAAAGCCCCCAAGCCTTGAAGATATGGAAAGATCAATCCAGGCTCTTGAAAGAACAAAATCTGCCATGGAACGTGACAGAGATAATAATATGGATATTGATTCTGATGAATATGATGAAATTATAAATAAAATTGCGGAATTTGAATCCCAGGCGGAAGAACTGAAAGAAAACTGGCTTAAGGAAAAGCAGGCTGCTGAAAATGTCCTGGAAATCAGGCAGCAGTTATATGAAGCAGATAAAAATGATGCGGAAGCGGTAAACGAGATAAAGTTGAGGCTTAATGAGGCTGATTCTGCTCTGTCGGAAATTCAGGGAGATGACCCCCTTCTTGATCTTGAGGTCAACCCCGATGTTATTGCAAAGGTTGTATCTGACTGGACAGGTATTCCTCTTGGAAAGATGCTTCAGGATGAGGCGGAAAATCTAATAAATTTTGAGGAAAAACTTAATCAGCGCGTTAAGGGACAGGACCATGCATTGGGGATAATTGCAGAGGTGATAAGGGCTTCAAAATCAGGCATTAAAAATCCTGATCAGCCCATGGGTGTATTTTTACTTGCAGGCCCAAGTGGGGTGGGAAAAACGGAAACAGGGCTTGCCATTGCAGATATTCTTTTTGGAAGTGAAAAAAATACCGTCACCATAAATATGAGTGAATTTCAGGAAAGCCACACAGTAAGCCGTCTTATCGGCTCACCTCCGGGTTATGTGGGATTTGGTGAGGGAGGGATGCTCACGGAAGCTGTAAGGCAGAAACCGTATTGTGTTGTACTTCTTGATGAAGTTGAAAAAGCGCATCTCGATGTTTTAAACCTTTTTTATCAGGTGTTTGATAAAGGAACGCTCACCGACGGCGAAGGCAAGGAAATAAATTTTAAAAATACCATTATGATATTAACGAGTAATCTTGCAACGGATATCATTCAGGAGATGACGGCAGATGAGGAAGAAATTCCCATTGATGCAGTGACCGCAGCCATAAGGCCTGTTCTGTCGGAATATTTCAAACCTGCTCTTCTTGCAAGAATGAATCTCATACCATATGTCAGCCTTAAACCCGATGCAATGGCGCTTATTGTTAAATTAAAACTTGATAAAGTTAAAAAGACCCTGATGGATCATAATAAAATTGTTTTTAATTATTCCGATAAGGTTACGGAGCAGATCACAGCAAGGTGCACTGAGGTTGAAACAGGGGCACGTAATATTGATTATATTATCAATACAAATGTTTTTCCAAAAATTTCAAAACAGATTTTAAGCAGTATGACAACGGGAAGCATGCCTTCTGAAATTCTTCTTGATATTGATGAAAACGAAGAGTTTAAAATTGAGTTTAAGGATTGATAAAAAAAATTAAAGGGGGCCTGATGCAGAAAAAAGTATGGATAACATCATTGTCAAAGGATAAGGATACAATTACCAGGCTGCTGAAGCTTACAAAAAAATATGGTCTTGTTCCAAACGGGCATTTCTGGGTTGATGATATTAAAAAAATGGCATGGCAGGCCCCGCTTGAAAATTTAATGGCAAGAGAGACAGCTTTGTGGATCATTTCAGGCAGCAAAAAAGATCTTGAATCGGAATCCGTGAGGTACGGCCTGTCTCTTCTCTGTCTTGCCATGCAGAACAAAAAAGGAATTGGTTTTCCTGTAATTTTTTTGTATTCAGGTGACGCAATAGATGAAGGCGCTCTTCCAACACCGTTAAAGGGATGCGATATTATCAGCGTGGATAACAAGGCCCTTGGTGCAAAAATTACTGCGAAAGCAAATACTCCTGTAAAGAAAATTGCCAATGAATACAGAATTGATATCCATGCAAATCAGGGTTATGGGATATGGTTTGAATTCGGTCCTGCAAAGGGAAAGGTGTGGAACGGAGTGCTTGCAGCAACTTTGAAATCTGAAATTACTGCCCATGGAGTAGGTGAATCAGGCAGTCTTCCCCTTAAGACCGTTCTTGAATACCAGATGCAGGGGATAAAGCTTAAAATGGGTGAAGATGAATATACTGCATGGGCAGTCAAGAACAAAATCAGTGATGATCAATCCTATTATGTGAGATTCAGTGATATCCCCGGAACAATTCTGTTTGGAGAATTTTCCGATACTGATGATGAATCTGATTTTCATGTATTGAGATTGTCATGAACCTGCTAATGGGAGGAGGTATGTAAAATGGCTATGCTTAATGAAAAAAAATTTTCCTTTATATCCCTTGCAGGAATAATACCTTCTGATACTTTTGCCGTTGTCAGCTTCAAAGGGTTTGAAGCAATATCAAAGCCCTATGAATTTGAATTGGTTTTAGTTTCGGAAAGCCAGGATATTGATCCTTTGCTTGTTCTTGAAAATCCTGCAAAATTTACCATCCACAGGGATCAGGGAGAGGATGTGGATTTCAACGGTATTCTCATGCAGTTTGAAGAAACCCAGGAGTTTAACGGTTATCTGTTTTTTAAGGCGGTTCTTGCTCCAAAACTTTGGTGGCTTTCCCTAACCCATCATAATCAGGTGTTTCTTAATTTAACCATACCTGAAATTATGGAGCAGACGTTAAAAGACGGTGGACTTGTAAAGGGAATTGATTTTGAATTCAGGGTGCAGCATCAGTATGAACCACTTGAGTATATCTGCCAGTATAATGAATCTCACCTGAATTTTGTTTCGAGGTGGGCTGAAGGGGAAGGGATATACTATTTTTTTGAGCAGACCATAAACGGGGAAAAGGTGATTTTCACAGATACAAAAATTTCCCATGTGGATCTTTTATATGATAAGGATCTTATATATCAGCCTCAGTCCGGTCTTGATTCTCTTCACACAAAGGAAGTTGTAAAAAATTTTATATGTAGGCATAATCTGCTTCCCATGCGTGTTTATCTGAAAGATTACAATTATCTTAAACCTTCCCTTGCCATAGAAGGCATTGCCGATGTTGATGAAAACGGCAGAGGGGAAAACTATATCTATGGTGAGCATTTTGATACTCCTGAACAGGGAAACAGACTCGCTGAAATCCGTGCCGAAGAGCTTAAATGCAGAAAATCTCTTTTTATCGGTGAAAGTTCCGTACCTTTTGTAGTTCCTGGGTTTACATTTAATCTTAAAGACCATTATAAAGTCATATATAATAGAAAATATCTCATCACAGATGTAACCCATGAAGGTCATCAGACCGGATATCTTGTATCAGGATTAATGGAAGCCGTTGCCGGACACGAAGAATCCATGATGTACAGGAACACTTTTACGGCAATATATTCCGATGCCCAGTTCCGACCGGTTCGCGAAGCTGAAAAACCTAAAATTTCAGGGACATTAAACGCTAAAGTAGATGCAGCTTCAAGCGGGGAATATGCTGAATTAGATGAATTCGGCCGTTATAAAGTGATACTTCCCTTTGACAGAAGCGGACGGTTTAATGGCAAAGCCTCTGCATGGTTTCGCATGATGCAGCCCTATGCAGGACAAAATCAGGGTATGCATTTTCCTCTGCACAAAGGAACCGAAGTGCTTTTAACCTTTATTGACGGAGATCCTGACAGACCTGTTATTGCAGGTGCCGTGCCAAATCCCGAGACATCAAGTCCCATTACAGGTAAAAATCAAACAAAATCTGTGATTACCACAGGGAAAAATTTTAACAATAGTGATAGTGATCCTAAAAATTACATTGAATTTGAAGATGCCGCAGGTTCGGAACGGATACGAATTCATTCCGATGGTAATAGATGGACAGAGTCACAAGACAGATATGCAGAATATACCATAGGGGGGCCAACCACAAAAGCTGATGTTCCAAAGGAATTAAAATATCTGTGGGATAAGTTTTATGCAGCATCCAATCCCGGCTTTAATCCTAAGGGAATGAAAGCTTACTCTTATGTTAAATCGGAAGCAGGCACGGCTCCTGTTGTTGACACTTCATCTCTGAAAGAATTAGCAAAAACCGGAAAAGTTCAGCTTGCAAAAGGTGATACTTTTAATACCCAGGAAGGCAATATTTATGATTTCGGTGGGTACTGGAATTACAACCTTGGCAATTGCTATGTGGAGGAGTACCTTGATCAGTCTGCTAAATTGAATAAGACCCGGGATCTTGATCTTCTTGATCAAGGAGGCCCGGGTTGGACAGAAGTTAACTTGGCTAAATTGACTAAAGCTAAGACACCGGATGAGGATAAGGATGA
>CAZLBE010000027.1:0-1745 GCA_964557635.1 uncultured Desulfobacterales bacterium | reverse complement strand
AGGATGAGGATGAGGATGAGGATGAGGATGACGATGACTTAAAGATCAATAAATTTGATTGGGAAAACACTGGTAATGGGGTCTGGGTTGATAAAAAATTCGGTAGCAGCTATAATTACACACAGGGGGATTCCATAGATGTAACCAAAGGAAGTTCCCTTTCCATTCAGCATGGTGGAGAACATGTGGAACTTAGTTTCAGAGATAATAAAGATCACCCTGATGAGCTCGGTGTCATGAAGAGCTGGTCATGGTCAAAGGGCTCTAAATCAAAGGAAAAGAAGTGGTCGTCAACCGGAACAAAATGGTATGAAAGTAAAACGGATGGATTCAATTCATCTGAGCGGCAATATGATGCAAAGTCAGGGAGCCTGATGACCCACAGCACAAAAAGTCAAAACTGGGGCGGAGGCATTGCAAGTTATGATTATTGCTATTGTCTCAAAAAAAGTTCTACCTTTAATTTTGATGTTGCCTCTTCTTTTTCGCTTTCTGCAGCAGGATCTGCAGAACTTAATATTTCTGCAGCAGCATCTGCAAAAGTTAATATCGACTTGGCAGCAGACTTTGAGCTTAAAACAGGAGCTGGAATCGGCTTAGAACTTGATCTTAGGGCAGGCGGCTGTTTTAAGCTCGCTCCCAGCGGCAAATTACAATTCGATGGTATTGGATTTACAGCACGGAAAAAAGCTGCTCTTGAAGCAAAACAATCAACACTTGAAGCTGAAGCACAAGAACTGAGGCTAAAAAAAATTGAACTGGATTTAGAAAAGCCAACAATTGTTATAAATAAGAGTTTAACAGTTATCCAGAAAAAATCCATTCATATTGAAAGCACTGTAAATATAATATTATAGGTACAAATGTTAATAATAAGGCCCTTACAAATAAGTTTTAATAATCAGGTTCTGGAGCAGAACAGAAGATTCTATTTTACAGCTTCGGCAAGTCTTGGAATAAATCTTCATACAGGAGAAGAGTTTCTTGATATGATTTATTTAAAAGATCTCTTTGAATGTATGGGAGAAAATCCTCTTCCTGACATGGGTATGCCCAAACCCAACGGCGAATTTCTTGTATCGGGAAAGTATTATGCGCCGGACAAAAAGGCTGTTACCGGAGGAGAGGTAAAAGTTGAACTTAATAATATTGAAAAAAATCTCTATGTATTTGGTAAAAGGAAATGGCAGGCAGGTCTTCCTTCAAAGCCTGAAGAGATGTTATCCATGCCCCTTGATTATACAAAGGCTTTTGGGGGTAAAGGCTTTGAGAAAAATCCGGACGGAATTGGATACAATGACGGCCTGCTTCCATGCATTGAAGATCCAAAGCACCTTATCGCATCCAAAGGGGACAAACCTGACCCTGCTGGTTTGTCAGTTCTCTATCCCATGCTTCCCCAGAGAATGAAATATCAGGGAACCTATGATAATGATTACAAAAAAAAATATTTTCCAGGATATCCAGCGGATCATGACTGGAAATATTTTCTGTGTGCCCCTGAAGACCAGTGGATAAAAGGTTATTTTAAAGGAGATGAGAATTTTGCCCTTTATAACATGCATCCTGAATTTTCTTTGATAAAAGGACATCTGCCGGGGCTTTGTGCAAGGTGTTTTATTAATCAAAAAAAAGAGGGCAAAGAAATATTCGGGGAACTTCCATTAAACCTTGATACAATCTGGTTTTTTCCTGAAAAACTGCTGGCACTCATTATCTTCCGGGGGGTTATTGAAGTTGAAGAT
>CAZLBE010000026.1:0-9985 GCA_964557635.1 uncultured Desulfobacterales bacterium | reverse complement strand
GGTTTGGCAGGGAATATCTTATACGAGGGGATGCCCGGCTTAAAACCCTTGATGATATTGGATCTGTTATCATTAAAAAGATTAAAGAAAGTTGATATCCCTGATACCGGATTAAAACCATCTCCTCTTATGTCAACGATAAAAGAGATGAAGCATGTTTTGATTCCCCTGTCAGGAATTCTCACGGTAACGGCTTTTATGCGATCTGCCATGTCAGTTTTTCTTCCTGTTTTCATACAGAAGCAGACGGGCAGTCTGTGGTTTGCAGGCACTGGTCTTGCCATTTATGAGGCTATCGGCATTGTTGGCGTTCTTTCTGCAGGTATCATGAGTGATAAAATCGGAAGGGGGAAAATCCTTTTTATTGCGCTTATAGCAGCACCTGTTACTTTATGTCTGTTTATTTTGACAAAGGGGTATTTAAGTTTTTTCATGCTGCTTGCAACAGGTTTTACCTTTCTTTCCACAACCCCTGTCATGCTTGCCATAATTCAGGAAAATGCCGGGGGAAATCCATCTGCGGCAAATGGTATTTTTATGATGGTCTCTTTTGTTACAAGATCTGTTTCCGTTGTTTTAGTCGGTATAATAGGAGATTTTACAGGACTTTCAAACATGTACCTCATCTGTGCTGCTGCAGGCCTTCTTGCACTTCCATTTCTTGGAAGCAGGTCATTTCGCAGAGCACTGGAGAGGCATTGAACATTTAGATATTGTGGTTGCCAGCTAAAGAGACCTGCCTTTTTTGCAAACGTGGATTAAGTTATGATACATAAAATATAACTCATAGCCATAAACAAAAGGAAAGCAGGTCATGAAAGGAAAATCTTTATGCTCTGCAAAGAGGAATATTAAATAAAGGCAAATAATATGAGTGAGTTTATTAATTTATTACAACAAAATCTTCAAGATAGAGAAATAGATAGTTGTATAAGTCAGAGCAAATTAGAAATAGACTTTATTCAAGACGATGCAGACACTCAAAAAGCATATTTTACACAAGGTGTTGAGGATGGTTTTAAAATAATTAATACAAATCAAAAAAATATAAGTCTTTTATTATTGGATGGTTGTTTTTTTACTGACAATGACGGGAAAAGATGTGATGGAATTGTTTTTGATAATAAAGAGTTGTGTTTATTTGAGTTAAAACTTAATGTAACAAGTAGGAGAGGTACTAAAAAGCGAGAACGATTTAATGATGCTATCGAACAATTAGGAATAACAATAACATTTTTCAACAATGTTAATCAAAATATATTAAAATCCTTTTCAAAAAGTTCAGCATTTATTTGTATGCCAACATAATTTTATCCTCGAAATACAGCTACGAAAATGCGAAAAAAAGTACTATTTCTAGAGGAATATGGAGTTGAACTATTCGATGAAAACGAGAAAGAATTTAATTAAAATCTGCCCATAACGAATAACAAGGGATTTAACTGAATTATTTGAAAAATATAAATTAGTAATAAGAACAGGCGAAGTTGGTAGTGGAACCGTTTATAAATTGATTGGCTCATAAATGGCTCATAGGGCTCAAAGTGAGTTCAAAAAAATTTCATTGGCTTTTGTGCCTTAAAGCCATCATTGGCTGTGATCAGAACCTGAAACATGAATCAAAATATACTATTGGACGTTCATGTCAAATTGTGTTTATCTAATTGGGAAAAATTAGGGTACCATGAACATAGATATTAAAAAGTCTTCACCTGATTTGTCAGATATAAAAAATTATAAAGCACTTTTCAGGCTGGCGCAATCGATCCGTTTATATCCTGACATGAAAAGCCTCCTTGAATTTATCACTAATGAAATTCTTAAATTGCTCAACGCAGGTGGATCAACAGTCCTTCTTCCTGATGACGGGAAAAAAGAATTTTTTTTTATTGCTGCAGCTTTTGCGGATGAACGAATAAAGGAAAAAATAACTGATATTCATTTTCCAGTGGACAAGGGGATTGCAGGAAGAGTATTAAAAACCGGCATACCTGTAATGGTCTCCGACACAGGATCAAATAAATGGTTTTTTGATGAGATCGACAGGGCATCAGGATTTAAAACTTTCAATATGATAGATGTGCCCATAAGAGTTCATGACAGAATCATAGGGGTGCTGTCCGCTGTAAATAAGCAAAACGGCATGTTCAATGACCATGACATTGAACTTTTATCAGCCGTTGCAGATACAATTGCCCATCCCATAGAAAATACAAGGATCAATGAGAAACTTGCCCTTGCATATGAGGAAGTAAAAAGTCTTAACAATGCAAAAGACAAGGTGATCCATCATCTGTCCCATGAACTTAAAACTCCTGTTTCCGTATTGGATGCATGCCTTGTTATTCTTGAAAAAAAACTTGGGAATTCAAAAACAGATAACCTTGAAAAAATATTTAGAAGGGCAAGAAAAAATATTCAGCGGCTCCTTGAAATGCAGTATGAAATCGAAGATCTGCTTAAAGAAAAGGATTATAAAACTTTTAATCTTTTATCACGTCTGCTTGATGCATGCACAGATGAACTTGAAATGCTCATAACCGAGGAGATGGGCGGAAGTCTTGTGATAGACAGAATCCGGGAAAGAATCGAGGAATTATTCGGCCCCGGGGAATCTGTTCCTGAAAAAATTATGGTTGATAAATTTGTTGACAATGTTCTTGGAAAAATAGGCTTGAGATTCAGCAGGAGAAACTGCAGAATCATCAAGGATCTAAGTCCTGTTCCCCCGGTTTTAATTCCCGAAGATGTCCTTATGAAAATTGTTGAAGGACTCATAAAAAATGCAGTTGAAAATACGCCGGAAAAAGGAGAAATTAAAGTATCTGTGAAAGAAGAAAAAAACGGTTGTCTTTTAATTGTTGAGGATTTTGGTGTCGGCATTACAGAGGAAAATATAAAGCTGCTTTTTGAAAATTATTTTACAGCCTATGACACAGATTCCTATTCTTCCCGCAGGCCATATGATTTTGGAGCAGGCGGCAGGGGATTTGACCTTTTAAGGATGAAATTATTTTCCGAGCAATACAATTTTCATATGGACATTTCTTCCACAAGGTGTCACCATATAAATGAGGATTTTCCATGTCCCGGAGATATTGATAAATGCGATAAATGCAGTTCTATAACCGAATGTGCAGAATCAGGGGGAACGGTTGTTTCGGTTTTTTTCCCGGGTGAGGGCAGGGAAGACAGACAAGACAGACGGCCTTAAAAAATCGGGTGAAAACCACAGATAAACATTGAACTCGAATTTGTAATCTCGCAGTTTTTACGTGGTAAATGATTCAGTAAAAAAACAGTTTTCAAAATGTAACGTTATTTTTATCAAGCCTTTAATTAAGGTACAAAAAAAACAATAATAAAATGAAATTTTTGAACAAAAAGAAAAATATGCAGAAAAAAAATAAAGCCGTTGTTCCCGATCATTTTTTCCGGGAAATAGATATTGAATTCTTAATGCATGAGCTCAAAGGTCCCATTTCTATCATTGAAGCCGGCATGAAAATGATTTTAAAAAAACAGGAAAAATTCGGAAAGCTTTCAATAAAACAGAAAGCAATCATTGAACGGTCACTTAGAAACAGCATAAAGGCAAGAGAGATGATCTATGGCCTGCTTGAAATAGGAAGATCTGAAGCAGATTGTTTTGAATGCAGTTGTTTCATGCTGTCGGAATCTTTATATCCCTGCATTATTGATTCCCTTGAAGCTTCAGGATGCGATATGTTTGACGAGCCCTTACCCATTGAAAACAGAAAAGCCATGGGGGATATACTTGGCAGAAACAAAATAGAGCTTAATATCCCGGATGCAATATGGGAGGTTCCAATATTTCAGGACGAATTTAAATTCAGGCAGATAACGAGAAATCTTATTGGAAATGCCCTGCATTACAGGAAAGAATCCATTCAAATAAGAGCTGAAATGCACAAAAATTTACTGGCAATGGACGTGGTTGACGATGGCCCGGGCATTGCTCCGGAGGATCACAAAATAATTTTCGAGAGATACAGGCAGATCAATACAGGTATTCTTACCAACCGTTCAGGCCATGGACTTGGTCTTGCAGGGTCATACATTCTGGCAAAAAGGCTTAAAGGTGATATTGAAATCGTAAATCACAAGGGAAATGGTGCCATGTTCAGACTGACCATACCGGTTGCCCCTGCATCAGCGTAACTGGTCCGGCCTTTCATCAATAACCCTTGCAGCTTTACCCGTACTTCTTTCAATCGTCCCGGGTTCAACAAGTCGTACATCAACCCTTATGCCAAGATTTCCCTTAATATGGGACATGATTTTTGACTCTGCCTGATATTGCCTGCCCCTGTTCTGTGCGTAAATTTCCTTTTTTGCTTCAACCTGAACAATTAATTTATCAAGATACCCTCTTTTTTTAACGATCAGTCTGTACTGGGGTTCAACCTCCTCCGTTTCGAGCAGAAAAGATTCAATCTGGGAGGGGAACACATTCACACCGTTGATTATAAGCATATCATCTGTTCTGCCTGAGATTCTCTCCATTCTGACAAAAGTTCTTCCACAAGGACAGTCTTCTTCCACAAATCTTGTGATATCCTTTGTTCGGAACCTTATTAACGGCATTGCCCGGCGCTGCAGAGAAGTTAAAACAAGCTCTCCTTTTTCTCCGGTCGGAACGGGCTCAAGTGTTGCAGGATTAACTATTTCTGCAAGATAATGATCCTCATTAATATGGGAACCGTTTTGAAATTTGCATTCATACGCCATTCCAGGCCCGCCCATTTCAGCTAATCCAAAAATATCCATTGCTTTTATGCCCATGCGTTCTTCTATTGTCCGGCGTATTTTCTCACTCCACGGTTCTGCTCCGAAAATGCCAAGGCTCAAGGGTAATGTCTTTATATCAATACCCATTTCTAAAGCTTTCTCAGCAATGGTAAGTGCATAGGAAGGGGTTGAACATAGGACACTTGTTTTAAAATCCTGCATGAGATTTACCTGCAGTTCCGTGGAACCAGTACTTATGGGAAGTGCAGTGGCTTTGATACGTGCAATTCCCTGGTGCAGCCCTAATCCTCCCGTAAAAAGCCCGTAGCCATATGCGTTCTGTACAATATCATGCTCACGCACACCATATGCCCACAGACACCTTGCAACGCATTCAGACCAGTCATTTACATCTTTTTCCGTATAAAGTGCTGTAACAGGCTTACCTGTGGTACCTGAAGATGTATGGATTCTGACAGCCTCTTTGATAGAAACAGCGCATATGCCAAATGGATAATTATCCCTTAAATCGTTTTTAACGGTAAATGGAAGTTTAACAATGTCTGCAACATTTTTTATATCATCTGAAGAGATCCCCTTTGCCTGAAACAACTGCCGGTAAAAAGGTACCCTCGCAGTCACCCATTCCATGGTTTCCTTTAATTTTTTCAGCTGAAATTTTTTTAATTCATCCAGAGGCATGCATTCAAATTCATTATTCCATGGCATAAATTTTCCTCATCAAATATTTTCAAATTCGTAAGCGTTTACAGTTTTAGAATTGACTGTGATTGATTACTGTAATTCAAGCATCTCTTGGGCATGACTTATGGTTGCAGGAGTCATTTCTTCTCCGCCTATCATCCTTGCAATTTCATTTACCCTGTCTCTTTTGTCCGTTAACGGGAAAATGGCAGTTGACGTTCGGCCGTTGATCACACTTTTTTTTATTTTGAAATGACTGGTACCGTACTTTGCTATCTGGGCAAGGTGGGTTATGCAGATCACCTGGTAGTCAAGGGCAAGGTTTTTTAATTTTATTCCCACTTTTTCAGATGTTCTTCCGCCAATACCTGCATCCACTTCATCAAAAATAAGGGTTTCAAGGGATTCTGTTTGAGAAAGAACAGCTTTTAAAGCAAGGACCACCCTTGAAAGTTCACCGCCCGATGCAATGCGGTTTAAAGGTCGTGGTTCCTCTCCGGGATTGGGAGCCATGAGAAAACCTACTTTATCAATTCCTTTTGCAGAGTATTGACTATCTTCATCGGAAGACTGGTTCAAAGGCTCAATTGAAATTGTAAAACCTGCATTATCCATTTCAAGGTCTTTAAATTCAGCTTCAACAAGTATCCCTAATTTTTTGCCTGCTGTTTTTCTTTTTTTCGATAAAGCAAATGATTTTTCACGCAGGTCATTCAGAATATTTTCAGCTTCTTTTGTCAGTTGCTCAATTTCCTTTTTTGTTTCCCCGGTATTTGCAATTTTTTTCTTTAATTCATCATATTTTGTGAACAGGAATTCAAGGCTGCCCCCGTATTTTCTTTTTAACTTCTGGACAAGGTCAAGCCGTGATTCAGTTTTTTCAAGAGCAGCAGAGTCAAGTTCAATGGTTGAAACATATGTTCTAAGTTCCTCTGCAAGATCCTGAAGATCAAGAGATGTCACGGTTATTCTTTCTGTTTTCTCCCCTAAAACAGGATCAAGGCTGCTGATTTTTTCAAGATCATTTTTAATAAGTTCAAGTTGTTCAATGATTGAATTTTCCGTCAGGTACAGCGCATTGACAGATTTATTTACAGCATTTACAATTTCAGAACTGCTTTTCAATCTTTTTTTTTGTTTTTCAAGTTTTTCATCTTCTTTGGGCAGTATTCCCGCCTCCTCTATCTCACGGATCTGAAATTTTATAAACTCATTATCCTGGTCGCTTTTTTCAAGATTTTCCTTAAGCCTATCAATCCTGCTTTCAAGCATGGAAAATTTATTATACAATCTGCCAACTTCACGGCGCAAAGGAAAAGTGCCTGCAAATTGATCCAGAATATCGATATGATTTTCTTGTTTTAAAAAACCCTGGTGGGCATGCTGGCTTGAAATTCCCGCAAGGTTTTTTGTTACAAGCTTCAGCATGTGCATGGTGGATTGTTTTGAATTAATAAAAAGGCGGTGCCGGCCACTGGAAGATATAATTCTTCTGATGATTAGGCCTTCTGAAGAATCCATTCCCTGATCTTCCATAATTTTCGCAGCATTGGAGTCGGAGTCTATTTCGAAAAAAGCGGAAAGCTCTGCATTCTCCTCACCTGTTCTGACAAGATCTCCTGAAACACGTCCCCCAAGGAGAAGATTAACAGCCTTTATGATGATGGATTTTCCAGCGCCTGTTTCACCGGTTAATACGGAAAGTCCCCTGGAAAATGATATTTGAATATCATCTATTATTGCAAAGTTTTTTATGGAAAGTTCAATAAGCATATAAAATATATATTATATACCGAGGTATGCTTTTTTCACATCTTCGTTGACAAGAAGGTTTTCGCCTGTATCAGATATTGTTATGACCCCGTTTTCCATGACATAACCCCGGTCGGCAACCTGAAGTGCCAGATTTGCGTTCTGTTCCACAAGGAAAATAGTGGTATTACTTTCCTTGTTGAATTTTTTTATAATTTCAAATATCTGTTTGGTAATAATAGGTGCAAGTCCAAGGGATGGTTCATCAAGGAGGAGAAGTTTCGGCCTTGTCATGATAGCCCTTGAGATGGCAAGCATCTGCTGTTCCCCTCCGCTTAATGTTCCACCTGCCTGACTGCGCCTCTCTGCAAGAATTGGAAACAGTTCAAGAACATATTCAAGATCTTTTTTTATCTCTGCTTTGTCTTTCCTTAAAAAAGCCCCCATATCGAGATTTTCCATAACTGTAAGATAGGGAAAAATTCGTCTTCCCTCGGGGACCTGATTGATTCCAAGTGCTACTATTTTATCGGGAGGAGTGTTATGGATCGGTTTGCCCCTGAATATAATCTCGCCTTTTCTTGCAGGAACAATGCCTGATATTGTCATGAGAGTTGTAGATTTTCCTGCCCCGTTTGCACCGATCAGGGTAATAATTTCGCCCTCTTCAACTTCCATGCTTATACCTTTCAAAGCTTGGATATTACCGTAAAATGCCTGAATATTTTTTATTTTAAGCATCGATTTCCACCTCATCTCCGAGATACGCTTTTATCACTACGGGATTATGTCTTATATCTTCGGGCTGGCCCTCTCCTATTTTTTTACCATAATCCACAACATAAATTCTCTCGGAAAGGCTCATGACAAGTTTCATATCATGCTCAATGAGAAGAATGGATATTTTTTCCTCATCCCTAATTTTAAGGATAAGATCATGGAGTCTCCGGGTTTCATTGGGGTTCATGCCTGCTGCCGGTTCATCAAGAAGCAGAAGAAAAGGGTTAGTTGCCATGGCCCTTGCAATTTCAAGGCGCCTCTGGGCACCATATGGAAGATTGACTGCAAGTTCATTTACATACATTTCAAGACCGATTTTTTTAAGGATGGAATAGCTTTTTTCAGCAATGAAAGCCTCCTCGGCCTTTGTTGATTTTCCTCTTAAAACAGCTCCTAACACACCTGCTTTTGTAACCGGGTGACAGCCTATCATGACATTTTCAAGTACACTCATGGAGGAAAACAGACGTATGTTCTGAAAGGTTCTTGCAAGTCCTTTCTCTGTGACAATATTGGGCTTTAAACCATTAATCCTCTCTGTCTTATTATTGCGTGTGATATTTACATCACCGCCTGTGGGTTTATATATTCCCGTGATGCAATTAAAAAAAGTGGTTTTTCCTGCACCATTGGGACCTATTAAAGCAACGATTTCACCCTTGTTTATAAAAAGATCAAGGCTGTCTATTGCCTTTAAACCGCCAAAATTCATGGTAAGATTTTTTACTTCAAGAATTGGTTCCATTTAATATAATTTTTTTATTGTCCGATTTATTGTCTGATTTATTGTCTGCCTTATTGTCTATTTTTTTCAACTTATATGTCTTGCGTACGTTTTCAATCATACCATTGGGTCTGAACACCATCATGAGAACAAGAACGGAACCAAAGGCAAGCATTCTGTACTGGGCAAAGGCCCTTAAATATTCAGGAAGAAGGATAAGGAGAAACGCTCCCGATATTACACCTGCTATGGAACCCATTCCTCCTAAAACCACGATGCACAGGATAATAACAGATTCCCAGATAGTAAAACTTGCAGGGTTAATAAATGTGGTTTTTGCAGCAAAAACAACCCCTGCCATGCCAGCCCAGGTCGCCCCTAATGCAAAGGCTGTAAGTTTAGTCTTTGCCTTGTCGATGCCCATTGCCTGGCATGCTATTTCATCATCCTTAAGGGCCACCCATGCCCTGCCGATCCTTGAATCCTTAAGTCTGTTAATTACAAAAATTGTAAAAATAACGAGAACAACAATTATATAAAATATATATGTGGTTGTTGCTCCAAGGGATAGTTTTATGCCAAAAAGAGGCGGAGGCGGAATATTGGCAATACCGCTTGGACCAAAAGAAAATGCATTCCAGTTTTCAAGTATAATTCGTATTATTTCACCAAATCCAAGGGTTACAATGGCAAGGTAGTCGCCCCTTAATCTAAGGACAGGATATCCCAGGATAATTCCAAAAGTTGCCGCAAGAATGCCGCCCATGGGCAGTGCAAGCCAGAAACTAACCCCGTAATGGAGGTTAAGAAGTGCATATAAATACGCTCCCAGGGCAAAAAAAGCCACATACCCTAAATCGAGAAGGCCTGCAAGCCCCACAACGATATTTAATCCAAGGCCCAGCATTACATAAATCAACGCTGAAATCATTATATTGGTCTGGTACATTGAAAAAATATGGGGAAAAAGAAGGGTGAACACGACAAGTGCAGTACACAGGGGGACAAAGATTTTTTTGTCTTCAGATATCCTCTGGAGAAAACCTGCTTCATCTTTTTTCTTTTTCTTTTTTCCACCCATTTCCTTTTGCCTGATCATGTACCGCCACAGCATGGACAGAAAGAAGGCTCCTACACCAATATACAACATGTTATGCCATCGCCAGTTAACCGTATGATTCACAGCGTTTATTTTTATTACTGCTATGGGAAAAGTTAAGAACATGAACCACAGTGTGGCTATACATGATTTTTTTATTTCATCTTTTAGTG
>CAZLBE010000025.1:0-10002 GCA_964557635.1 uncultured Desulfobacterales bacterium | reverse complement strand
TGCTATGTGAGCAGGCTAAAATGGGCGAAGATGAGGTGCTGGCCGAATATTTACAGGTCACACATCAATTATATAATCATTATAATCCATTGTGTTCAGCACACACGATCCATTGTCCGTTACCATAACCATGTTTTCAAGACGAATCCCGCCCCATTCGGGAAGGTAAATCCCAGGTTCCACGGTTATGATCATGCCCGGTTCCAGGATGGTGTTATCTTTTTTTGAAAGCCGTGGGGCTTCATGAATCGCAAGGCCTACACCATGTCCCAGGCTGTGTGTGAATTTTCCTTTAAATTGAGTTGCATCAATATAATCCCTTGCTGTTTTATCAATATTGTGTGCGATTATGCCAGGTTTTATATTATCCACGGCAAGCTGCTGTGCATTAAATAGAATTTCATAAATTGTTTTGAATGTATCATCGGGCTTGCCCATGACAAGTGTTCGTGTTGTGTCACTGCAATACCCGTTAAATTTTGCTCCAAAATCAAAAAGAAGAGGCTTACCTTTTTTAAATCTTTTATTGCCGGGAATTGCATGGGGTAAAGCAGAATTTTTTCCTGCTGCGGCAATTACCGGGAAGGAAAGTGAATCTGCGCCTTTTTCACGCATGAGTTTTTCAAGAAGCCATGCAGATGCCTTTTCCGTCATGCCGGGCTTTATTTTATTTCTTAATTCCATGAAAGCTGTTTCAGCAATGTTAAGAGCAGCTTTTATTTCATTTATTTCATCATCATCCTTTTTTATGCGTAATGAATTAAGTATTTCCATGGCATCATTAAATTCAATATCATAGTTATTTTTGGAAATATTATCTGCAAGTTTTCTGTATTCACCGTATGAAAGTCTTGCAGCCTCAACTCCTACTTTTTTTGAATTCGCGGCTTTCAGGATATTGGTAAGTTCCCTGGCAAGTTCTCCAGTGTAACAATTTATAAAATAAAAATCACCGGCTTCATTTTTAGCCTGAACATCATATCGTGCATCGGTAACAAGGATGTTGTGTTTCTCTGTGATAATTAAAATGCCCGCAGTTTCATCGTATGAACTGTCTTCTCCGGTATATCCACTGAGATATTTCCTGTTTTCATCGGAAAAGATCATTATAGTGTCAATCTGCCTTTTACGCATTTCACCTTTAAGCCGTTCTATTCTATCTTTGATAATTGTTTTTTCCATTATCCCTGCTCCTTGTTTGTTTTTGTTTGATAACCGCCTCATGGAAAGTTTATAAGAAATAGAATGTAACCTGTTACATTCATTGGCTACGCGTCTAAGACCCATTTTTTGTCAGAATTTTTGATTTTTTGAGATAAATCCAGGCCAATCCAGATTCGCCCCATGGCGGTTATAATAATTTTTCGGAAACACATCGGAATCCGGTTAAATTGGATGTAAATCCAGGTTTAAACAATGAACGCGCACCAATTGTTATATTGTCTTTTACAGCCCATCCACCTCCCTTTGCAATATTTAAAATAAGTTTTTTTGAAGCATCAAAGTGCGGTGATTCTGTATCAGAAGTCCATTCAAGAACATTACCTAATAAATCCGCTATATTAAACCCGTTGGAATAGTTATCGTATCTGTCAACCGGGGTTGTGTCGGCAAATGAGCTTTTTTCAGTATTACAGCACCCGTCTTTCCATTCGTTGCCCCATGGATATTTCAATCCCATATCTGTCCTTGCGCATGCTTCCCACTCAGCTTCCGTGGGCAGTCTGCGGCCTATCCATGATGCAAAAGCCCAGGCATCATCAATACTTATCTGAACTACTGGATGGTATTTTTTACCGTGGATTGTACTTCCCGGGCCATGGGGCTGGTACCAGCATGCACCCTGGACAATAGTACTGCCGGAGGTTCTTTTCCATACTGAGTGTTTTTCTTCTTTTTTAAATCTGCCGTTGAATACTGTTCCAGATCCCTTTTTCTCTGCAAGTGTAATATAACCTGTCTGCTCAACAAAAACTTCAAAAAGTGAATTTGTAACGGGGTATTGTGCACAATATATTTCTGGCATATCAATCTGCTGAAGTTGTAGAGTATCCTTAAAATTTCTTTTGCTTCCAACAGTGTAAGTTCCTGCAGGAACCATTACATAATTATTATATTTTTTTTCGTTTTCTCCAATAAATTTGTCAAAATTTTCTGCAAGTTCCTTTTCTTTTCTGAATTTTTCAATGGCTTCAAGTTCATCTTCATCAAGTTCTTCTATCTCTTCATCATCATCCAACTCAATTGTTTCAATGTCTTCGTCCTGATCCTTTTCTTTTTCGGGAAGTTCATCATTGTCATCAATTTCTACATCTTCAAGTTCATCATCTTCATCAATTTCAATCTCTTCAAGATTCTCGTCATTTTCAACTTCTATTTCTTCAAGGTCATCATCTACTTCATCTACTTCATCATCTTTTTCTATTTCTTCATCATCATCTATCTCCAAAATTTCTTCATCTTCGGTTCCATCCATGCCTGTTTTTTCATCGGCACCGGTCTTGTCAAATGCTAATTCCACATTATTAATGCCGTGCTCGCCATTGGTAACCACATCTTTATCATCACCTGTTTCATGATTTTCAAAATCTGACTTCATGTCCATATTTTCTGAAATTTTATTCATAATTTCTTTAACCTGACTTACTACATCCTTGAACGAATTATTTCCTGATACTTCATGGCTTTCTTTTAAAAAATCAGTTACAACTTTAAGAATTTCAGAAATTTGGTTAAGATCGGTTCCGCCAATTTTTAAGATATTTGAGAATGACTGAAGCAGATCATTTTTTGCATCTTCATCCATGTCAAATATATTGGCATTTGTTATGGTGATATTTTCGGGGTTTTGATTTTTTTTTGAAAGTTTTTTTAGATCAGCATTTATAGAGGATTTTATGCTTGAAAAATTTCTACGTTTTGTTCTGATTTTTGAAGCATCCTCACCTGTATTCCACACTGATTTAATAATGGAATCCGTATCAATGGATTTCAAAGTTTCAATGGATTGTTCAGATGAATAGTAGCATCTTATTGAAGCCAGGACTTTATGCTTTACGGAATTATCTTTGTAATTAAGGTTTGTTATGGCCTGATCAATGCCTTTAAGAGATATGGATGCCATATTTTTATTAAATTCCTTTTATAACCGCCATGAGGCGGATCGAATTTGCCCGGACCCGTCTCAAAGAATCAAAGATTTTGATAAAATATGGAAGAGGTGTTTTAATTTCAGGCTCTTTCATATATTATTTGATAATATTAATTATTATGATATATTGTTTTTATTATTGCAACTCTGATCCTGTGTTTTGTTCCATAAAATAAATAATACATAAAATACAGGTCGGTATGTATGATAAATTTTTTATAAGAAATAGAACGTAACCTATAACGTTTATTTCGTAATTTGTCAGAATCTTTGATTCGTTGAGGTGATCTGGATCTATCGCCCACAGGGGGCGGCATTATGCTATTTTAATTTATTGTCAGAATCCTTGATTCTTTGAGACAAATCCGGCAGACCCAGAGAGGCCCCATGATGGTTTATATGGGAAACTCCAGAGATCAAGGTAGAATTTTTCATGTTTTGTTGAGAGGCGAGTCTGGGCCAATCCAGCTCCGCCCCATGGCGGTTATAGAGATAATACAATGAATAAATGTAAATTTATTACCATAGCAGGCCAGAAAGGCGGAACAGGCAAAACCATGACAAGTGTTAATCTTGCCGCATCCCTTGCCCTTCTTGAGAAAGAAACGCTTCTTGTTGACTGTGATCCCCAGGCTTGTTCAACTGTCTGGTCTGGTATGAAAAGTCTAAAGCCGGTTAATAACATAAGTTCGTTTTTATCAGGTCGAGTAGAACCTGCACAGGCTGTTTCTGAAACCATGCTGGAATTTCTCAATATTGTTCCTGCTGATTTTAATCTTTTTCAAACGGCAGCGAAATTATCCTTAAACTCAGGTAATGAAAAACTTTTAAGGCTTTTTTTAAGGGATTTTAAAGAACAATATGATTATGTAATCATTGATTCTCCATCTTCTTTTAATTTTCTAAGTGTAAGTGCAATGGTTGCCGGAGACTGGCTTGTTGTTCCGTTTTCCTCTTCTGTTTCTTCCATTGAGGACTTTATTCTGCTGTTGAAAATGATCCAATTCATAAGAAAAAAAATCAAATCTCCTTTGAAAATTGCAGGGCTTTTACCCATGTTAACCCATAGAAATGAAATTGAAAATTTTTTGCACATTCATAACCAGGAGGCTCTCATGGATATTCTTTTTTCAACCTGTATTCCACGTGATACAGGATTTGCAGAGGCGGATAAAAGAGAAAAACCTTTTGCCATGTATGATGCTGAGGCAAAAATAGCAAAGGCATATCTAAATTTTGCATGGGAACTGGATCTGTTGTTTAATAATGGAGGGCAAAGCTTATGAAAATAATTAATCCTGACTCAATTCATAGTAGTGAAGAAGACTTTATTGATACAATAAATGCTGAACTTGACTGGGAAATAATTGAAAAAATGCTGCTTGAAAAGCATAAATTTTCCATGCAGGATGACGTTGATTATAAAAAAGGAGATATTGTTGTATATAAGGATAAAATTGCGTACAGATACGATTTTGATATTAAAGTTGGTCTTTCCATCGTTGTTGGCAGAGATGGAAAATGTCTTGAAATTTCAACTTCCGGAGATATAGATCCTGAAGTTGAAACTGAGTCTGAATCTGTGCTTGATGTTTCTTCTGATTCTTCGTTTAATAATGATTCACATGATTTACTTACCCCTGAGGATGACAATATGTTTGAGGCTGGTGCAGTAGATAACAATGATGCAACAGGTAAAGAAAAAGCAGAAAAGAACCTTGTACAAAATGATACCACAGGTTCCGGAAAAAAAGATATATCAAAAATGGCATCTGATATTGCCGATATGATTTCCGATATAAATCAGGGAAATAATTAATGTCTGACACGTCAAGCAATAATACAATTGATCCGTATTTTGTGAGGACTCAGTTTGATGAAATCCTTGCAGGAGAAATAACGTCCTTTATTAAAATTGATTCTGAAGTTGTATTATTGTCCTATAATCTTGCCACCATAGCGTGTCTTGTTATTGCCGTTGAAAGAGAAAGGGAACTTCTTTCCGGTTCAATGGATTTTTTGCCAGAAAGATTCACGAAAAAATCTTTTATTAAAAAACTTGGTGAACTTTGCCTTGAAAAAGATGAATGGTTTGAAAAGGCCGTTGATTCTGTAATTGACAATGGCTTTTTAAGTGTTGATTCACAAGGGAAATTAAAGGCTGAATTTGCTGCATTCATAGCAACAGGTTTTCTTGATGTCATGTTTCCCGGAATGCCCGGTATGAATCTTGTTGCATTTGTTATGCAGATGAATGATGAAGTGATTTCAGGCAGAAAATCACTTGAATATGCAAAAACAAGTTTTATTGAGACGCTTAAATCACGGGGAGTTGCCGTCACAAGGGAAAAAGTTGAACAGGTAAAATCCGATGTGAGTGGTAAAAAAATAAGCACTGGATTTAAAAAAACTTCTGATATGCTAAAGAAAACCAATGCCAAGAAAATTGCAAAAATAAAGCTTAGAAAACAATCGGAAAAGCCTTCTTTTTATTCCCGGGATGGTGGCTACGCATCCGACAATGTAAAAGTTAAAACGCTTTTTGATAAAGGACCAACGGCAGAAGAGCTTAAAGCAGCTCAAGCTGCAGAACAGGCAGAGGCTGAAAAACAACAACAGGAGGAAGAACAAAAAGCAAAAAAGTTTGCCGAAATGGAGGAAAGAATAAGGAAAGCTGAAGAAAAAGCAGCCCGGGCTGAACAAAAGGCAAAAGAAATGGCAATGCACAAAGAGGAAATTAAGGCCGCAGAAGAGGCTGAGAAAAAAGCACTGGAACTTGAGAAACTTGAAGCTGAAAAAGAAGCAGCCCGAATGGCAGTAAAACTGAAAGCAATGGAGGAAAAGCTTAAACAGGCAGAAGAAAGACAAGCCCTTGAGAAGCAGACTGAAGATAAAAATTCTCCAGATAAAAAATTTGCAGGTGATAATTATAAAGAACAGGTTTTGCCATCTGATGATATAGAGGCAAGAATAGCAGCATTTGAAGCAGAGCTTGCCATGCCTTGTCCCGTCTGCCGGAAGGGAAAAGTTGTCATTGAAACGACCTCTGCCGGAAAAAATTATTACACCTGTTCAGACAAAGACTGCAGGTTTGTAAGCTGGGATAAACCATATCATTTTTCATGTCCCATGTGCAAAAATCCATATCTTGTTGAATTTGACCTGCCTTCAGGAGAAAAAGGGCTGAAATGTCCGAGGGCAGGATGCTCTTATAGTCAGGATAATCTGCTTGATCCTGCACAGAACCTTGCATTAAAAGCAGAGAAAAAAATAATTCCAAAAAAGAAAAAGAAAAGAGTTGTAAGGAGGGTAAGAAGAAGACGGTAATGGAAATTCCTTTTATTGATAAGAAGCTTGTGAGCATAAACTTGAAGGTGGAAAACGGAACCCGTCTTTCAAAGGAAGACGGGATTTTACTTTTTGAAACCCGTGATTTACATGGTGTTGGAATGATTGCCGACAAAGTGAGGCGAAAACTGCACCACGATAAAGCCTTTTATGTGTATAATCAGCATATAAACTATACAAATATCTGTAAAAACAGGTGTCTTTTCTGCGCTTTTTCCGTTGATAAAGATGATGAAAATGCATATTGCTGGTCTGCAGAAGATATTGAAAAATGGCTGCTTGACCGCATTGATCAACCTGTAAATGAACTTCATATTGTAGGCGGTTTAAATCCCGCCTTAAAATTTAATTATTTTACCGATCTCTTAAAAACCGTGAAAAGAATTCGTCCAAAGGCTGCCATTAAAGCGTTTACCTGTGTTGAAATAGATTATCTTTCCGAACTTTCAGGATTTTCAATAGAAAAAACAATTAAAATCCTTATGGATGCAGGCCTTGAAATGATGCCCGGAGGCGGGGCTGAAGTTATGAGCGAGAGGGTGAGGAAAAAATTATTTCCTAAAAAAATAGGAAGCGATCGATGGCTTGAAATCATGGAAGCTGTTCACAGGGCAGGGCTTACCTCCAATGCAACAATGCTCTACGGCCATATTGAAACAATAGAAGAAAGGGTGAACCATCTTATTCGTTTACGGGAACTTCAGGATAGAACCCATGGTTTTTTAGCTTATATCCCCCTTGCGTTTCATTCTCAAAACACAAAATTATCCCATCTGCCCCCCACAACTGCTGTGGATGACCTTAAAAACATTGCAGTAGCAAGGCTTATGCTTGATAATTTTCCCCATATTAAAGCCTACTGGGTGATGATCGGTGAAAAACTTGCCCAAGTTGCCCTTTCCTATGGGGCAGATGACCTTGACGGCACAATCATCGAGGAAAGAATTACCCATACGGCAGGGGCAAAATCGGCAAAGGGGCTTACAAGGGAAAATTTAAAGGACATGATTAGTTCTGCAGGGTTTATACCCGTGGAAAGGGATTCGTTTTACAATGAAAAAAATTGACAGAAAAGATGGATCAATCCAGAAGACAATTGAAAAAATATGGGAAAAAATAGATAGAAAAGAGAGAATAAGTTCAAAAGAAGGGCTTGCACTTTACTATAATGCAGATCTTTTAACCCTTGGCAGAATGGCGGAGAAAATACGTTTTGAAATGCATCCTGACAGGATTGTCACCTTTGTTGTTGACAGAAATATCAATTACACAAATATCTGTGTTTCAGGGTGCAGGTTCTGCGCATTTTTTGCAGCTCCGAACAGTAAAAAAGGATATGTTATTTCAAGGGAGAGTTTAAAACAGAAAATTCAGGAAACCCTTGATCTCGGAGGAACTCAGATATTGCTTCAGGGCGGAATGAACCCTGATCTTGATCTTGACTATTATATTGATCTTTTAAGATTCATAAAAGATAATTTTGATATTCATATACATGGATTTTCCCCTCCTGAAATTAATTTTATTGCTGAAAAATCATCTTTATCAGTTAAAGAAACCATAAAAAGATTAAAAGATGCAGGCCTTGGTTCCATACCCGGGGGAGGGGCTGAAATTTTATGCGACGATATAAGACACAAAGTCTCCCCTAATAAATGCATGACTGAACCATGGCTTGAAGTGATGAGACAGGCACATAAACAGGGCATGAGATCAAGCGCCACAATGATGTTCGGCCATGTTGAAACGCCGGATCATATTTTTAAGCACATGGAAAAAATAAGAGATTTACAGGATGAGACAAAGGGGTTTACAGCTTTTATTCCCTGGACTTTTCAGCCGGACAATACCAGGATAAAAGTTAAGAAAACCCCTGCTGTGAAATATCTGCGGGTTCTTGCCTTAAGCCGGATTTTTCTTGCAAATATAGATAATATTCAGGCTTCATGGGTTACCCAGGGGGATAAAATAGGACAGACAGCTCTTTTTTTCGGTGCAAATGATATTGGCAGTACAATGATAGAGGAAAATGTTGTTTCATCTGCAGGTGTTGATTTCATGATGACGGAAAAACAGCTGAAATATCTTATAACAGAAGCGGGTTTTGAGCCAAAACAAAGGGATTGTTTTTATAATTTCATTTAAAACCCCGCTAAGTAGAATTACAACCGGATGTGGTATGAAGAACAGATTAAAAGGTGCACAACTGATAATTAAACCCTGGAAGCCTGTTGGGAAAAAAGACGTAACAAATGAAATCCACAGGGCAGGCTGGGTAATGTCAAGGCCTGATCATATCATTGAAAACGGATATGTAAGAGTTGAAAATGGAATAATTACCGAGGTGGATGCTTCCCCTTATTATGATGATTCAAAATTTAACATTATTGACCATGGTGACGGCGTTCTCATGCCCGGGCTTTTTAATGCACATCTTCACCTTGAGTTGAGTGCTTTAAAGGGGAAAATTGCATTTCAAGATGGATTTCGATCCTGGGTAAAACAATTATTAAAACAAAGGGAAGACACAGGAAAAGAAATATTAAAAAAAGAGGCTGAAAAAGCTTTAAACAATATGATAGATTCAGGTACCCTGTTTGGAGCGGAAATATCCACCCTTGGTATCACTGAAGATATTGTTAAAAATGCTTCCTTAAAAGGAATCTGGTTTAAGGAAATGCTTGGCTCAGAGGACTCAATGGATTTTTCTTTGCTTGAGCATTTTTTAAGTGCCGATGATTCATGTGATTTGCAACCCCTTTCAGCTTCAGATAGAAATCCTGTATTTAAGGATTTTTATCTGTCCCTTGCAGGCCATGCTCCCCATACATCTTCTCCTTTACTCCTTAAAAAAATTAAAGAATTCCTTAAATCAAAAAATCTTGTTTTTTCAATACATTGTGCAGAATCAGATGATGAATCTGAATTTCTAAAAAACGCAAAAGGGCCTTGGGCCGATTTTTTAAAGGAGAGGAATATCGATTTTTCTTCATGGCCCATACCAGCTGCAAGTCCGGTTGAATACCTTTTCAAGCTTGGTCTGCTTGATGCCTCGACAATTCTTGTACATCTTTTAAACCTTCATGAAAAAGACTATCAAATAATTGCAGATTCAGGCGCAAAACCTGTTTTTTGTCCAAGGAGCAACATGAATCTCCATGGAAAACTTCCCGATATACAAAAATTTTTAAAAATGGGCTTAAGACCTGCCCTTGGCACGGACAGTCTGGCAAGTTGTGATTCCCTGAGTATATTTGACGAAATGGCATTTGTGGCAGAGCATTTTCCGGATATTGCTCCAAGTGACATTATCAATATGGCAACAATCAACGGAGCTTATGCCCTGGGAATGGATAAAATTGCAGGAAGCCTTGAAAGGGGAAAATCAGCAAGCTTTATCTATCTTCCCCTGAAAGCCTTGAATGCAGAAGATTTACTTGAGAAAATTGTTACAGTTTAATCCTGTCAGGGCGTGCAAAAGGGCAAGCGGGATGCGTAGATTA
>CAZLBE010000024.1:0-10094 GCA_964557635.1 uncultured Desulfobacterales bacterium | reverse complement strand
GTAACTGCTTTCACAAACGTGTGGAAGATTATCTGTCAGACCGTGATATAAACGCATGGACATGGCATACTTTTTCATCTTCCCTTTCCGATTCAGGCTCAATGGCAGACCGTCTCACCGCATTGATTCATTTTAAAATATTTCAGGAAAAAAAGGAACTTCCAATACTTTTAATTAAAAATCTTGGTTTTGTATCAAGTCACCCCCTTGCCTGGTTTGTAAGGAAAAAAGCCTTTGAAACATTTTCTCAATTCAACGACAGAAGAAAAATACTTAACTGTCTTTTAAATTTTGACCGGTACAGTTCATGGCAGCAAAAGACAAATATTGTTGCGGCAGCCTATGACATCAATCCCTCCGATATCAGGATTGAACAGCTTGTAAGACAAATGGTGTATGATTCAAGCCCCAATGTGAGAAAGTACACGGCGTTGTTAATTAAAAACAACAAAACAATTTGGGCAAAAGAACTGTTAAACCGGCTTAAAAATGATCCAAATCTCCTGGTCAGGGAGGTGTTTAAAGAGGATATGGAGCAAAATATGAGATTTCCTGTTCAACTAAGATATGAATCAAAAAAGAAAAAAAGTAAAAAAAGTAAAAAAAATCAGGATGCCTTTTACAATAAAGTTGAACAGCTTGTGGTAAATAATCTGAATATTTCAGAAAATTACCATGAAATCTATGATCTTTATTTAAGCCATCTCCCCGGCCTGATGGACAAAAAAAAATATAAAAAGGAACTGATCGATGACTTGAAACAGAACAATGAAATATCATGTGTAAGACTTATTGCAGCATCTCTTACGGACAAGGCCCTGTTTGCAGCACTGCTTGAAAAACTGCCCAAATTTGTTGTGCTTCTCCTTTATGTGTGCACTTATGAAATGAATGAAGTAGATGAGGCCATGATAGATAAAAAGCTGTTTTCTTTAACAGATGATGATTTAACCGATGACAATAATGGTTTGAACAATCTTGATTCTGAAGAAAATCATGCTTTATCCGATCATCGTCATACAATGACATTACACGAAATCATTAAAAAAAATCCTGCATTTTTTCTGTTTAAAACCAAAAAAGCATTTTTAAACGGTTATAATTACTCCAACCTTGTATTTATAAATCATTTTTTCAGATCAGATATTGAAAACCTTCTTCCCCGGCCGGATTTTATTGTCATTGAGCCATTGGATGATATCAGTGACAGGGTAGATCATGTCCACGAAAACAGTCATGATATTTTATGGCAATTGCCCGTTATATTAAATTTTATTTTACAGGGTCATCTTAAGTACAATGTACACGGCAGTAAAATACTTGTGGCAAGCATTAAAAAAATGCAAAAATTCTGCAGCATCAAAGAGTTTTACAATGATAAAAACAAAGACTTAAATTTCCTTAGAACAAAAATAATGGCAGGTTTTATCAGCTGGATATCGCCATGGAAACCTGAGGAATTGAAAAACACACCTTATTTTATCAAAAAAAGGTTAAACTTTTATTTTTCACTTCAAGATTTTAAAGGTTTTAGATGCCGTGATAATTCTAATTACATAAAACAAAAATCCGATTATTATGATTTATACAACAGCGAACAGCTTATACGCAAAAACCTTAATAAAATTCTCTGCCTTTTGCCCGAGGCAAAATGGGTTTCTGTAAATAAACTTGCGCAGAATGCATTTTACAGTGGATTAGATGTGAATCCGTATAAAAACAATTATGAATTTGGCAGCCTTTATATCATTATGGAAGGAAGTTCTAAATATCCAATGCAGGAAAGAGCCTATCTCCGCCATCTTTTTGCATTTGATGCCATAATTCTTCCGTTAATCAAACAAATGATGTTTCTTTTTGGCGCTATGGGCATTGTTGATCTCGGGTATTCATCTCCTGAAAACAATTTTTACCGGCAGTATAGAAAGCCATGGCTGACTATGTATGACGGACTGAAATATGTGAGGCTTACCGATCTTGGCTCCTATGTTATTGGCAGGAAAAAAAGCTTTAAATCAGATATAACAATAAAATCATCTGAAATAGAGATAAACGAAAATAAGACTATATTGTCAATTTACGGAGAAGATCCCATAAAACAAATGATGTTGGAATCAATGGGCAAGAAAATCAACAGCTCATCCTACATGGTAGATTCCCAATCCTTTTTAAAAAATTGTAATACATCCCAAGATATTAAAGAACAAATCAAATTTTTCAGAAAAAATATTTCAGAAAAACCGCCTGCAATATGGGAAGAATTTTTCAAGAATATTCTTTCCAGAATAAATCCCCTGCACCAGGTTGAAGATGTCCTTGTTTTCCGGATCAAACATGACAGAAAACTGCTGTCCCTTCTCACAACCGATGCAGTCCTTAAAAAACATATTATCAGGGGAGAAAATTATCACATAGTCGTTAAAACCAAAGATTATTCAAAAATAAAAAAAAGGCTGTCTCTTCTTGGATTTTTTCTCAGCTGATTTTTTAAGGGGCTGCTTAACGATTGGCCGCCACAACATATTTGAGTAATTTAAAATTTGGAAATCGTTGCGGTAATTTGACCGTTGATACGGATTACAGGCTGATTGTTTTCTCTTGATAAAATGATGTCATCATTACTATCGCCTGCAAGAGTTACATATGTACTTCTTAAAAAACCAAAATCAAAGGTTTTAAGTGCCAGTTGCAAAAGTTCAATCCGGTCTTCAATTTTCAATTTTTCCTGTTTTGTCTTATCTGGCTCAAAATATTGTACAATGGACCGATTATGCAGCCTCTTTATTTCGGTTTCAATACAATGCTTAGTCAAATCCAGCTTAATATCCACAGATTTCATTCAATTATACCCAAAGCGTAAAATGCCTGCAACACAGTTTTCTTTGTTTCATATAAACCGCCATGAGGCCTATCTGGATTGGCCCAGATTTGCCTCAAAGAATAAAAAATTCTGACAAATTATGGGCCGAAGGCGCGGAGCCAATAAACGTAATGATTTACGTTCTATTTCCATATGTAAAAAAACAGAGCCAAGGCGGCCGGATAAACCGCCTTGTGCTCTAAGCAATTTTCATATTTCTGCAGGGCCCAAGGTCTGCTTAAACCGGGATAAGCTCAACATACTCAGGATTCCATCTCATTTTATCAATAATGGTTTCAAGTCTTGCAACATCATTATTGTGATTAAATTCTGAGAATGGTGTTTCTTTACAGACTCCGGCATCTATTGCAGCCTTGCCTACTGCAACGGCTACATCCCTGGAAATTTTCCCGACCTGATCGATGCGCGGCAGGAGGATTCCCCTTTTAAAGTCCTCTTCCTTGATATTGTCAACCACAGCTTTTGCTGTTGCAGTAAAAAAAGAGGGAAGGACCTCTTTTGCGCCCGATGCTATGATTCCAAGTCCTATTCCGGGGAATACAAAAAAATTATTGCACTGGCCGATCCTGAGTTCCTCTCCATTGTGCATTATAGGTTTAAAAGGGCTGCCCGTTGCAAGAAGTGCCCTGCCGTCCGTCCACCTGAAAATATCTTCAGGGGTTGCTTCAGCTTTTTCAGTTGGGTTGCTGATGGGAAGAATAAATGGTCTTTCACAGTTCTCACACATCTGCATCACAATTTTTTTATTAAAAGCACCTGCCTGGGCTGAAGTCCCTATGAGGACAGTTATTTTCCCCTGCTTTACTACATTTTCAAGGGTGTTGTCTTTAGGTTCGCTAAACCATGGCAGATCACCCGGATCCTGGGCAAAAATCTTTTTATACGGTTCAAGTTCACGGTCGCTTGTGATCAGCCCTCTCGAATCCATGGTAAATATGTGACGTTTTGCCTCTTTTTCAGATAATCCATACTCAACAAGGGCTGAAAAAATCTGGGTTGTTATACCAACGCCCCCTGCACCTGCACCATAAGTTAAGAAAATCTGATCGGTAAATTTTTCATTTTTAAATTTCATGGCTGCAAGCACACTTGAAAGTGCTATGGCGCCGGTTCCCTGGATATCATCGTTAAAGGAGATCATCCTCTTAAGATATCTGTCTTTTACGGTAAAAGCGTTCTGTTTACTGAAATCCTCCCACTGGCACAGGGCATTTGGAAAAACTTTTTTAAAGGCAACAGCAAATTTTTCTATAAAATCGTCATATGCTTTTCCTGACAACCTTTTCTGCCTGTATCCGAGGTAATCGGGATTATTTAGAAGTGTCTGGCTGTTTGTCCCCACATCAAGGGAAATGGGCAGACAATGCCAAGGGGCAATACCTGCACCCTGGGTGTAAAGCTGGAGTTTTCCTATACAGATGTTAATGCCTCCTGCGCCCTGATCCCCTATTCCAAGGATACCTGCATTATCTGTCACAACGGCAACCCTTATATCCCTGTGCTTATACCTTGACAGTATTTTTTCAGCATCATCAATATTGCCGGGATAAAAAGTAATACCTGAAGATTTTCTGACAATTTCTGAAAATTCCTGGCATGCCTGGCCAACGGTTGGCGTATAAACAATGGGAAGGTAAGCTTTAATATTTTTTTTAAGTACAGCATGGTTCAAGGTTACATTCCTGTCAAACAAAGAGCGCAGATAAATATATTTTTCAATATCATCCTGTTTTTTCTCAACAATTTTTGTACATACTTCAACCTGCTCATCCAGGCTAATGGGATGCGGCGGAAGAGCCCCGTCAATTTCAAATAGTTTTCTTTCCGCTTCGGAGAAATTAGTACCTTTGTTAAGGTAATGATTATTTAAAATTCCGTCTCCCCTTACCTTTACCTTAATTGCCTTTGTGTTTCCGAACTGATCAAATTCGAATCCATAATCCTGCTTAATCATTTTATTCTGTCCTTTTTAAAATGTACAACAACTTTAATAACCGCCATACTCAATCCAATTATAATACAACTTAAACATACACAAAACAAACACCATATAATTTTTATAAAACTTCCATTTAAATCTTAATGATATTGTGCTGAACGGCAAATATTGATAATTCAGCATTGTTTCTCAGTCCAAGCTTTTTGAGAAGCCTCTGCCTGTAGGTATCAATGGTTTTCACACTTAAATTGTAATTATCAGCAATCTCCCTGTTTGTATTGCCAAGTGCAAGACGTCTTAAAACCTGAAGTTCCCTTGTGGATAATGAATCAATCAGCGATTTGCCATGGGTTCCCTTTATAAGTCTTAATGCAAGCGCTTCTGCGGCCTGTTCCGTTAAATACCTTTTCCCGGTCATTACTTTCTCAATTGCATTTACAAGTTCTTCTGGGGCGGCGTTTTTACTGAGATATCCCATTGCTCCTGCTTCAATTGACCGTATTATATACTGTTCTTCTTCATACATGGTCAAAATTATAACCGGAAGATCAGGGTAATAGTCCGTAAGCTGTTTGGTCACTTCAAGTCCGTCGTATCCGGGCATTGAGATGTCTATTATTGCCACGTCGGGCTTTTGCTCAATCCCCCTTTGAACTGCTTTTTTGCCATCGGAGACTTCAGCAATAATCTGCATTTTACCGCTTTCTTCAATTATTCTTCTCAGTCCGGCCCTGACAATACCATGATCATCTGCAAGTAATACTTTAATCATTTCAATTTTTGTATCCTGTAACTTTTTTGCAAATTTTTTTAAATGAAAAACTTATGATTGTACCATCCCCAGATGATGATTTAATGATTAACTTCCCCCCTGCAAGATTTGCCCTCTCCTCCATGCAGGTAAGCCCGAATCCTCTTGATTCGTCATCGTGCAGATCAGTTTGGAACCCCTTTCCGTCATCCTTTATTTCAGCTTTCACCATATTGTTTTTATAAGTTAAATCCACGTTAATGGTTGAGGCATCCGAATGTTTAGCGGCATTTGTAAGGGCCTCCTGTATAATTCTGTAAACTGCATTTGCCTCGGTATAATTAAGATTGGGAATATTATTATGGTTAAAATCCGTTATAATATCAATTCTTTTTTCAAAATCATTGACAAGTGATTCAACGGCATCCACAATGCCAAGATCATCAAGAGAACCGGGTCTCAACTGAAATGCCAGGGATCTGACATCGTTTATTGTCTTATCGATTAAAAAAGACATATCCTTTGCCCTTTGGAATGCTTTTTCATCAATTTTTCTTAAATAATTCTCAAACCAGACGGAATCCATGCGCAGGGCAGTAAGAACCTGGCCAAGCTCATCATGGAGTTCCCTTGCTATAATACCCCTTTCCTTTTCCTGGTTCTCCATGATTGTACCGGATAACTTCCTTAATTTATCCTGGGTTTTCTGGAGCTCGGTAATATCCGTTGCAATGCTGCATACACCTGTTATACTGTCCTTTTCACCATAAACAGGAAATTTCACTGAAATATATGTGTATGTTTTATCATCGCTTTTAATAACTTCTGTGAACCTGTGCTCCGTGAGGGTTTTAAGCACTTTATTGTCATTTTTTGTAAACTGTTCTGCAATATCAATGGGCAGAATCTCAAAATCTGTTTTGCCCTTTGCCTTTTCACTGGTTATGTGGAAAAGTTTTTCAAAACGATTATTGATGATCCTGTACTGCCCGTTAAGATTTTTTATATAAATTGCAGCTGGTGTGTATTTGAACAGATCTGTGATCTCACGTGTTCGTTTTTGAACAATTTTTTCAAGCTGTTTTGAATAACGGCTTAGCTCCTCTTTTGCAAGCTCAAGTTCTTTTTGTTCTTTTTTCTTTTCAGTGATATCAACGGAAACCGCAAGAGTCCTTACAATCTCACCATTATCATCCTTTATGCCGTAACAGGATAGTAAAATATCCATGATGGATTTATCTTTTTTAATAAATTTGTAAGGAATATCCTTGTTTAACCCCCTGTTAAAAAATGCAGGCAGAATTTTATTTTCAGCCATTTGCCTTGATTCACTGGTAAAAAAATCGGTTAATTCTCTTCCTATCACTTCATCCCTCTTATAACCCGTGGCCTCAAGCCAGTGATCACTCACACTTATAAGGCGGTATTCGGAATCTATGGAATGCAGCATAACAGGGGTGTTATGGTATATTGTTCTATACCTTTCCTCACTTTTTCTCAGTTTGTCCTCAATTTTCTTACGTATGATCAACTCATTGGAAGCAAGCCTGTAAAGCATATAAATACTGATCCCGATGAGAATGGTGAAAATAAAAACAATAAATGCCGTGACTTTAAGAATGGGATTATAAATTCTTTTTCTTATTAATTTCAGATTCTGCATCTGAATAAGATGCCAGCCCTTTAAATGATTAATACCCATGGTATGAATCAGAAAAAGATCACCTTTTTGATCTTTAACATAATTTTTATCCACAAGATAAAAACCTGCATCATATAATGGTTTTTTACCGAACTGCATGGATTTAACAAGAACTGCTCTTACATCTTGATTTAACTTATTAAAACTTTTAAACAGCAGATGCTTTCTGTTTGAAATAAAAATGATTCCATGGGGATCTGTTATAATAAATATTTCATCGGCATTGACAGACAGTATTTTTTCCACGGCATCAATTGAGGCTTTAATTACAATTACACCAATAATTTTGGTTTTATTTTTATTATAAACAGGACTGCTGTAATATGCCCCCCTCTTGCCCGAGGTTGTACCAAGGGCAAGATAGAGAAACGATTTGCCAAGAAGAGCTTTTTTAAAATAGGGTCGAAATTTAAAATTTTTTCCCACAAAACTGTCAAAAGAATTCCTGTTGCTTGATGCAATGGTCATGCCTGTGCTGTCCATGAGATAACAGACTTCAGTACCAAGGGACCTTTTAAAACTGTCAAGAATATAATTTACCTTTTCTGTATTATCCCCGGTTTCAAGCAGATCTCTCAACTCATCAAGCGTTGAAAGTGCCTGAACAGGCTTGATATATTCGGCAAGAAAACCTGAAAAATTATTCTTCACCATATCAGAACGTATCAGTCCGTGTCGTTGTGCTTCAAGCACCACGGTTTTCCTTATGGATGAATAATAAAGATAACCGCCTGCCAGAGCAAAAACAAGTGACAAAAGAGAAAGAATTGATATGATTATTTTAAGTTTCATTCATTAACTTATTTTCTTTTTGCAGGTTTCCATAATGCCGAACTCATCTCCATCAACCCTGCCCTGTTTCACGTGTATGATTCATTTTTATCAGGGTTTCATTCCTGAAATTTACTGCGCCAATGCCAATCAGTGGCCGTACATGAGATTCGGTAGAAAAAGAGATATCTCAGGAATATATGTAATAAGCATTAAACCAAATAAAAGAGCAAAAAACCAGGGTAAAGATGCTTTTATCACGCCCTGGATATCCATACCCGATATACCGCTTGCAACAAAAAGATTCAAGCCCACAGGCGGGGTAAGCATGCCGATTTCCATGTTAACCGTGATAATTATACCAAGATGGATGGGATCTATCCCAAGCTTCATGGCACCGGGAAAAAGCAGTGGAGCGAGAATCATGATCAGGCTGGATGGTTCCATGAAATTGCCTGCAGCAAGAAGCAGGATATTTAAAAAGATTAAAAAAACAATTTTATTGAAATGCATGTCCACAATCCACTGCGCCAGGGACTGTGGTATCTGCTGGATTGTAAGCAGATATGCAAACACCATTGCATTTGCAATAATAAACATAATCATTGCAGCAGTGCCTGCAGAAGATTTAACAACATCAGGGATATCAGACCATTTAAGATCCTTATAGATGAATTTTACAACAAAAAACCCATAAACCGCAGAAACCGCAGCAGCCTCGGTTGGCGTAAAAATACCTCCGTAAATACCCCCTATTACTATAACTATGACAAACAGTCCCCATGATGCATCTTTAAATGAGGCCCATACTTCGTGGCTGTCAGCCATTTTTTCTATTTTGCGGCCATTTTTCACTGCTGAAAAATAGGTCACGGCCATAAGCATCAATCCCAAGAGAGCACCCGGAACAACACCTGCCATGAATAACTTTCCAATGGACTGATCAACTGTAATTCCATACACAATAAGAACGATTGAAGGTGGAATAAGAATGCCAAGGGAACCTGCGCATACGATTGAACCCACTGAAAATTTACTGGAATAACCGTCTTCTTCTATGGCGCCGATCATGATACCGCCAATGGCTGCAACGGTGGCAGGAGATGAACCGCTTACCGCAGCAAAAATAATACAGGCAAATATGGCAGACATGGGAAGGCCGCCAGGCAGATGTCCCACAATGGCCCTTGCAAACCGGATAATCCGCTTTGCAGCCCCTCCCTTGGAAAGAAAATTTCCTGCAAGGATAAAAAGAGGAATTGCCATAAGGGCAAATTTATCAAGGGATGTAAACATCTTCTGGGCGATAATCAATGTTGGCTGGTCAGTGAAACTCAGCATGGTAATGGTTGTTGCAAGGCCAAGAGACACTGCAATGGGAACTCCCATTAAAATCAGTAAAAAAAGCAAACCAAACAATACAAAAGTTCCCATCAGATATCCTCCCGCATAATCATTTCATAATTGAAAATATCAGAGGGAGTTTTTATCGCCTTAATCAGCTTGAGCAGAATCTGATAATCCGCAATAAACATTGCTATGGGTACACAAAGGTATATGATCCAGAAAGGCAGCCTTAAATCAACGGACACCTGTTCCATTTCATAACTGAAAACAATAAAATTATACCCCCAGTACATCACTGCAGTAAGATAAATAAGTATTATGATAAGGGTGATGATTAAAACAATTTTTGCAAGCTTTGGCTTGAGGATCTGTATTATTGCGTTGACCCCTATGTGCATGCCCACCTTAAACCCATAAGCCGCGCCGAAAAGAGCCGACCATATGAACAGATACGAGGTAAGCTCTCCCGCCCAGGTCATGGAATAGTTAAAACAATACCGCATCACAACGTTCACAAAAGCAACAAGAGTTGCCATTATCATCGTGATCATCATAACAACGGTACTGAAATAATTAATAAAATTATCAATTTTTTTAAACATGGTATTTTCTCCAAAGTCAAAGGCAGACATTGAGGAAGATATTTGTCCCTAATGTCAAAAGATTTTAACCAGTGTCAAAGAGTGTGCATGTTTGACCAATT